>CAYTZS010000170.1:7533-11486 GCA_964442355.1 uncultured Saprospiraceae bacterium
TTTTTTTTTTTATTAATTTTAATTATTATTTGTTTTTTTGCCTCTCAAACCCCCCCCCACGACAAGCATTATTTCTTTTTTGTTGGCCGTCGTAAACAGCCAGCAAAAAAATAAAATGCATAGAAAATGGCCATCGAATCCAATCCAAATGGGGTTCCATACACACTGAAAGCCAAGGACTTCGCCACCGACCAAGACGTGCGCTGGTGCCCAGGCTGCGGCGATTACTCCATCCTGAAGCAGGTGCAGACCACCCTCGCCGACCTCGGCAAGCAGCCGCACGAGACGGTGTTTGTGTCGGGTATCGGCTGTTCGTCCCGCTTCCCGTACTACATGGAGACTTACGGCATGCACAGCATCCACGGTCGTGCCCCGGCGTTTGCTTCGGGCTTGAAGATTGCCAACCCGAACCTCAGCGTTTGGGTCATCACCGGCGATGGCGATGCGCTGTCCATCGGCGGCAACCACTTCATGCACCTGCTTCGCCGCAATTTTGACTTGAACATCCTGCTCTTCAACAACCAGATTTACGGCCTCACGAAGGGGCAATATTCGCCCACCTCGGAGGAGCACAAGAAGACGCCCTCCACGCCGTTCGGTTCGATTGACCACCCGGTGAACCCCATCGCACTGGCGCTCGGCTCGGATGCCACGTTCGTTGCCCGCTCGATGGACCGTGACCCGAAGCACATGAAGGATGTGCTACAACAGGCCGATGCGCACCGGGGCACTTCGTTCATCGAAATCTACCAGAACTGCAACATCTTCAACGATGGCGCTTTCGAGGTCTTTACAGAGAAAGATTCCAAGCCCGACACGACGCTGCTACTGGAGCAAGGAAAACCACTGGTTTTCGGAAAAGAAAGTGAAAAAGGCGTACGGCTGGATGGCTTCACGCCACAGGTCGTTGACCTGCGCACAGGCGGTTTCACGCTGGACGACCTTTGGGTGCATGACAACACCGACCAGGTGAAAGCAGGCATTCTCGCCCGTTTTTTCGACAACCCAGCAGTGGATGCGAACGCTATGCCTCGTCCTTTTGGTGTGTTTTACCAGACCGAGCGGCCTAGTTACGAGACCCAGTTGCACGAGCAGTTGGATGCGACGATGAGCAGCCTAGGCGAGGGAGATTTGGACAAGTTGCTGGCGGGAGGAAGCACTTGGGAGATAAAGTGATTCAAACAGCATAAACAACTGATAATCAATAAAAAGCGGAGGCATAAACCTCCGCTTTTTTATTTAATGCTGTAAAAACAAGCCCCATTCTCCCCCATCACCGCTCGCTGCTCGCCCTCCGAAAACTCGCTAAAATACCGCCGCACCACGCCCATAACCTCCTCATAACTCCCTCCCAACAGGCACACCGGCCAGTCTGACCCGAACATCAGCCGCTGGGTGCCGAATGCCTCCGTCACTAGGTCGAGGTAAGGTTGAAAATCATCGTACTTCCAGCCTTGCCAGTCTGCCTCCGTCACCATACCGGAGACTTTGCAGTACACGTTTTCGTGCTTCGCAATCTCCCGCATCAGTGCCGCCCAGCCATCGAAGTAGCCATTTTTGATGTACGGTTTGGCGAGGTGGTCAATCACGAATTTTTGGCGGGGAAAAAGCCGCACGAACTCCAACACCGCCCCCAATTGGTGCGGGAAAACGAGGATATCATACGTGAAGCCGTACTGTTCCAACGCCGAAATTCCCCGGCAAAAATCTTTGCGGAGCAAAAAGTTCACGTCTGCCTCGCCCTGCACGATGTGGCGGAACCCGGCTAGCTTTCCAAACTGAGAAAAATAGTCCAAACGCCCCGTCACTTCCGGTGAGCGGAGGTCTGCCCAACCCACCACTTTTTTTACAAAATCATGGTTTTTAGCCAATTGCAGCAAAAAATGCGTCTCCGCTTCCGACTGGTCGGCTTGCACGGCCACACAGCCAGCGACGCCGTTAGCCTTTAGTTCCACCGCCAAATCGGAGGGTAGAAAGTCCCGTTGCAGCACCTGCATCGAGTCGTCAATCCAAGCATCCCGAACGGGGTTGAATTGCCAGAAGTGGACGTGGGTATCGAGCATCGTGGTGATAGGTGATTCGTGACTGGTGATTCGTGACTAGGGGGACAATCACGAATCACGAGTCACTAAATCACTTGACTACAGGAAATTTAAACTTCGACTTCAACATCACTCGCTTCCCCGTTTTGCCGGACTTGCGGGCAGCCTCGATGACTTCTAGCACGTGGAGGGCATGCTCAGCGGCGATGAGCGGCTCTTTGCCAGTCACCAAGCTCTCGGCGATGACCGATGCGCCCTGCTCCCAAACGTAGGTGCCGGGGTCGGTCACGAAACGCTCGCCTTCGGGCTTCTCCCAGGAGTTGGAGAGGTGTACGCCGAACGGTGCCCAGTCGTAGCCAATGAGCGCCATGTTGCCGTGCGTACCCCAGAGCAGGATGGTCGGGCGGTCTTGCCCGTCGCCCTCATGGCCGAATGGGTCAAAGTAGTTGAAGCCGCACTGCACATGCGAGAGGACGCCGTTGCCGTGGTCCATGATGAGCATGGTGTTGTCTTCAGCTTCCACCTTGATTTTACCCTTGTTGTCAACGGTGCGCTCCGGCGTCACGATGGTGGTCATGGCGGTGACTGCCTTGGCGGGGCCAAGCAACCCGGTGAGCGTGGCGATGTTGTACACGCCGAGGTCGGGGAGGCTGCCACCGCCTTTTTCATAAAAAAAGGCCGACCAGCTCGGCCCAGTATGGCCGTAGTGGGCATGCGCAGCAGCCATTTTGCCGAGTTTCCCCTCATTCAAAGCCTTGGCCATGAAGGCAAACTGTGGGCTGTTCACCACCGCAGGAGCGCCCCAGAGCCGCAGGTTCTTGGAGTTGGCAAAGTCGAGCAGCGCCCGGCCCTCCTTGTAGGTATTGGCCATGGGTTTTTCGCTCCAGACATGCTTCCCGGCATTGAGGGCGATGCGATTGAGGCGGCCATGCTCCTGCATGTCGGTGGTGTTCACCAACAGGTCGAAAGGCACACCAGCCAGCATCTGGTCAATATGCGGGTAGTGGTTTTTGACCTTGTACTTTTCGGCCCGTTCCTTTGCCCTTTCGGGAATGATGTCGCAGAGGCTGACCACCTCCACGTAGGGCGATTTGGTGAGGTGGGGCAGGTACATGCCACTGACGCTGCCGCAACCAATGAGACCAACCTTGATTTTGCGGTCGGCGAAGTGCAGGCCCTCCGCTTTGGAGATGATGGGCGACAGGATGGTACCAGCTCCCAGTGCGCCAAATGTTTTGAGGAATTGCTTGCGTGAGATTTTGCCGTTGCTCATGTTTGTGAATCAGGTTTAGGAGGTTTAGGAGGTTTAGCGGGTTTAAGCGGTGAGCGGTTGAGCCGATAAGAACTAAACCTTTTAAACCATTCTAAACCTTCTAAACAATTAGGAAAATAACGGCGGAAATTAGGAAGGAAAACACTGCCGTGAAGCAGGTATCGGCATTTTATTTTTCAAAGCCATAATCCCGCTCCACCTTACAGATGCGGGTCTTGTAAGCGGCGTACCAGTCGGTGCGGCCCTTCTGTTGCGCAAGCAAGTGCTCAGTGTTTTGCTTCCAGTTGCGGATAGCTTCCAAGCTTTCCCAGTAGGAAATGGTGATGCCCAGACCTTCCCTGACGCCTTCCACGCCGAGGTAGCCAGGCTGTTCGGCGGCGAGTTCGAGCATGCGGAGGGCCGTGTCGTGGTAGCCTGCTTCCACGTCGGTGCGGAGGCTGCTGAAGATGACGGCATAGTACGGCGGAGGTGGTGTTTTTGCAATCATTTTATGTAAATGATGGAATGATGAATAGGTCAGGCACTGACTGCCCACTGTCGAACTGCCAACTAACTCTTGTCCACAACGGCGACGGTCAGGCGACTGACGCAAACGAGCTTGCCCCGTTCGTCGTTAATCTCGATGTTCCAAACATGAA
>CAYTZS010000171.1:0-11430 GCA_964442355.1 uncultured Saprospiraceae bacterium
GAATGGGGCGCAAATTTATGCTAAGTTTTTTCAGAATGTCAACTCAAAACCACATTTGTTGGAGCTTTCAATCAAAATCGAACGTCTAATCCGGCAGGTAAAATTTCTGGTTTCAACGTTGGCCAACTTTCCTCAAAAAAAAACCACTGCCCCCAAAAGGACAGTGGCACCACACTCTCTTAAACATTAGTTATGAAAATTTGGACTATTTTGACATCACCTCGCCGGAGCCGCTCACTTTGGAGCGAATACTTGGGTGGCCTTTGTAGTAAACATCGCCGCTGCCGGCAATGGCCACGTCCAGTGATTCGCTGACATTGATGGAAGAATCGCCGGAGCCGGAAATCTTGACCTCACAAGTGCGTGTGTTTAGGTCAAAAGCTGCAATATCACCACTGCCACTGATTTTCATGGTGCTTGCACCTGTAGAACCTGCAAGCTCCATGTCACCTGAGCCACTGATGGCCACATTTAGGTTCTTTGAATCAGCATCCAGCTTGATGTTGCCGCTGCCGCTGATGGCCAACGAGAGGTCGTTGAGGTTGGTGAAACGGCTTTCGCCAATGATGGAACCTGAGCCACTAATTGATAGCTGCTCCAAGGAAGGCACCGTCACCCAGATTTTTACGCTTTCACTTTTCTTGACATTTTTCTCAAAGCCAATCTTCCAAACACCATCTTTCACTTCTTTTTTAAGGTTGTCGATAATGTTCTGCTGCGCTTCAATCTTCACCGACTGGGTGCTACCCTGCCGAATCATTACATCGGCACTGATAGCTAGGGCAAGTCCATCAAATGAAGCCACGTCAAGTGTCTTGGTGACTTTCGGCCCTTCTCCGGAGATGCCAGGACCAGATGACCAGTTTTGGGCGCAAGCGCCGGAGATGAAGCACAAAACAGCGCTGAGCGTAAGTGCCGGAAACAATGTTGATTTCATGTCTGTGATTTTAGTGAAGGAATTTTGGTGGAAATGACACAACTGCCCTTCGATGGTTGCTTTGTGCTCATTGAAAAAACGAAACAAAAAAGCCCGTGACGCAGGAGCATCACGGGCTTTCGCTTTTATACTTTAAGCTTATTTCTTGGCATCCAGCGTGGAAAGATCCACGACGAAGCCATCCATTTTTTTGTTCTTTTTCAAGTTGGACTTGTAGTTGGATGCTTCATTTTCCGTCTCAAAAGCGCCCAAAATCACTTTGTACATCACTTCACCTTTTTGACCTTTTTGCACGCTGACGAGGATGGACGAGAACCAGTCTTCCTGCAAATCAGCGATTTTTTTGAAAAGCGCATCTTGCGTGGAAAGCACGGCAATTTGAACGCCAAAGCCTTTCTTCTCCGGCTTTTTCAGTTCAATTTCGAAAAGGTCGAACGGTTCATACTGACTGCCTTTGACCAAAACAGCTTTACTGGCAGGTGCAGCTTTTTCTTTGGCTACTTCCTTGGAAGCCGGTTTTTTATTGACAACAGCTGATTTTTCAGTCGTAGCAGGCTTTTCTTCTTTCACCTCTTTGGGCTTTGCTGCGACCTCCGCTTTTTGCTTTTCTTTGGGCTCATCGCTTTTGGCAGGAGCTGCTACCTCTTTTTCGGCTGGCTTTGGCTTTTCTTCCGTCACTTTTGGTTTTTCATCTGCGGCCTTGGGAGCTTCGACGGTGGCTTCGGCTGGCTTAGCTTCTTGCTTGACGACCTCGACTTTTACCCTCGTGGAACCGTCGGAAATTAAGCCGAGTGATTCAGCAGCAGCCCTTGACACCTCCACTACCCTACCGCTGATAAAAGGTCCACGGTCAGTCACTTTCACTTGTACGGACTTGTTGTTGTCCAACCGGGTCACCCGTAACATAGTGCCAAATGGGTGCGATTTATGTGCACAAGAGAGTTTGTTTTTATCGTAAGATTCGCCGCTGGCTGTTGGTTTGCCATGGAAAAGGTCGGAATAGTAGGATGCCAATCCAAACTCTTCGTCCTGGGCAATTAGGCTGGTGGTGAAAAGGAGGTTGAGGAAAAAAACCTTCAGTAAATTTTTCATGGTACGTTTGTTTAAATTAAGTCCAGCATTGTATCCAATGCGTTGATTATCAAAATGTTACAACGCACTTGAATGCTGCCAAATTTCATGGTTAAAGTTAAAAAATCTATGTTGGGAGGTTCTAACAGCGGTGTTGGGAGCTGCAAAGTCAATCAAAATTGTTGACAAAATAACCACATTTTTGCAAAAGCCACAAATGTTATTTCACCGCATGGTTTTGATAATCAACGCTTTCGGTAGCTAAAATTGTAACTTTGCAGCGGCTTTAGGTGTTCTCACCGCAATCAATTTACAACAAACGGCATAGCGAGTCATCCGCATTTTGATGGCTCAGTTGTGCCAACAACAAGAAACATTTAGCATCTCCAATCAATGAGTAAGCACGGAAGAGTTTTGGTGGCCATGAGCGGCGGCATTGACAGTACGGTGACTGCCATGCTCATGCACGAGGAAGGGTATGAGGTAGTTGGCATCACCATGAAAACCTGGGACTACGCGTCCTCTGGCGGCTCGCACAAGGAAACTGGCTGCTGTAGCCTCGACTCCATCAACGATGCTCGAAAGGTGGCTGTGGACATGAATTTCCACCATTTCATCGTTGACATTCGGGAAGAGTTTGGTGACCACGTGATTGACAACTTCGTGGACGAATACATGGCTGGGCGCACCCCCAACCCCTGTGTGCTCTGCAATACGCATATAAAATGGAGCGCTTTGTTGAAACGTGCCGACTCGCTCGACTGTGAATTTATTGCCACGGGACATTATGCCATCATCAACGAGCAGGATGGCAGGCACTTCATCACTCGTGCAAAAGACCTCCAAAAAGACCAATCCTATGTGCTTTGGGGCCTGAGCCAAGAGTGCCTGAGCCGGAGTAGGTTCCCACTTGGCAGCATGACGAAGCCCGAAGTCCGCCAGCTCGCCTTCGACCGTGGCTACACCGAACTTTCGAAAAAAAGCGAGAGCTACGAAATCTGCTTCGTGCCCGACAACGACTACCGGGGCTTTCTCAAACGCCGGGTAGAAGGCTTGGAAGAACGAGTGGCTGGCGGCAAATTCGTGAGCACAGCCGGAGAGGTTCTTGGCGAACACGAAGGCTACCCATTTTACACCATTGGCCAGCGCAAGGGGCTGGGCATGGCATTCGGGCAACCAATGTTTGTGGCAGAAATCAGGCCTGAATCTAACACTGTCGTGCTTGGCACGGAGGACGAACTGATACGAAACAGCATGAGAGTCGGACAGGTGAACCCCATGAAATATGCCGAAATTCCAGAAGATTTGGAAATGGTGACAAAGGTGCGCTATCGTGACAATGGAACCTTCAGCCTACTTAAAAACTTGGAAGAAGGGCATGTCAAAGTGGACTTTTTGGCAAATGTCAAAGGCATTGCCCCAGGGCAATCCGCCGTTTTTTACGAAGGCGATGACGTGGTGGGCGGTGGCATTATCTATCGCTAACAAATTGATAATCAATTTTCTACAACAAATTACTCATTGTGAAAAACCATCAATACCCTATCATTTTTGGTTTGCTGGCAATTACCTTTTTCGCAGCCTGCAAGGAAACACCGGATGACTACTCCACCGAACTTGGACTGGAATATTACCCGCTTGAGGTGGGCAAGGCCATCGAGTACGAAATGGATTCGACCATTTTCGACCCGAATGGCGACACGACCGTGTACCGCTCAATTACGTTGATGAAAGAAGAAATTGTTGACACTTTGTCGGACAACAACGGAAACCTTCTGTACAAAATCGAACGCTACGAACGGGCCGCCGACACCTTACCCTGGCAGGTCAAAAAAGTGTTGACTGCCTCCGTCCAAGCTGACCAAGCCATTCGAACCGAAGACAATCTCCGTTTCATCAAAATGGTTTTCCCAATTGAAAAGGGCAGCAAATGGAACGGCAACATCCATTTCAACGAAGGGCTAATTGTGACGGTTGCTGGCGAGAGCTTGGAGATGTTCAAAGGTTGGGCTTACCGTACTTTGCAAGTTGGCGAGCCTGCTACTATCGGCGAATTTCAATTCGACGAAACGGCCACCGTGGAAGAAGCGGACAATGAAAACTTGATTGAGCTTCGCAGGGCTATGGCCACCTATGCAAAAGGTATTGGCTTGGTTTACAGAGAGTTATGGATTTTAGATACCCAGTGCATTGACGATTGCATTGGCCAACCTTGGGAAGAAAAAGCGGAAAAGGGCTTCATTTTGAAACAAACCATCCTCAAACACAACTGATGACGGATAAATTGATTGGCGTAGGTTTCACTAAAAAAACGCATGGTTCTCAAGGCGAACTAAAAATCACGGTAAAGGACGAGTACCTCGAAGATTTTGTCAACGCCGATGTGGTCTTCATCAACGTACAGGGAAAGCCATTGCCCTTTTTCATTGAAAACTTGCGGGATGCTGGCGATATCCTGCTTAAAATTGAAGACGTGGACTCTCCTGCCGATGCCAAAAACCTAACTTCCAAGGAGCTATTCCTTCGGGAAAAAGACATCAAAATTCAGAAAAAAGCGGATGAAATATTGACATTCGAGCTGATGGTTGGCTACGAGTTGCTTGACGAAGAAACTGGCAGCATTGGCATCATCGAAGCTGTGGAAGCGCTTCCCCATCAGCATTTGGCAATTGTGAACTACCAAGACCGTGAGGTTTTCATCCCTTTGCACCCCGAAATCGTAGTTGCACTGGACGAAAAAGCAAAGAAAATCACCCTGCGTTTACCCGAAGGGTTGCTTGAGCTTTGAAAATTCAAAAAGGCAGGTCACCGATACCGATGCCTGCCTTCCTGCTTCATTTGGAGTATTCATCCACCGCAAAAGCAATTAAGCACTAAGAAATCTTGCCGCCACTTAGGTAATCCTGGTAATTTTTCAGCTCGTCCCATTTGCCCTCAGCTGCCAATTGCGCCTGATGTGGCCAAGTTCCAGGGTCAGCTGTACGATAAGCAGGACCAGCATCATCGAGCATTTTCTGAAGTGTTTCTATCGAGGTGGCAGCTAGCTCAGTAAAGGTCCAGACTCCAATATTGTTGCAGAGTTTTTCAATCTTTGGACCGATACCCTCCACCTTTTTCAAATCGTCGGGGTTGGCAGGTGGAGCCATCTTGACAGCGGCACCGAGCACAGTAGCCCCAGCAAGCGCAGTGGCCAAGTCCGACTCAGATTTTTCAAGCCTGAAACGGAGACCAGTGACATCACCCTCCAGCGACATCACCTTGCGACGAAGGCTTGAATTGTCTTTTTCACTCTCCTCCAATTGGTAACGAAGGCTGGCATGTTCTTTCTCCAACTCAAGGTGTAGCCCCTTCAGGCGGTTGTGCTCTGCATCTAGCTCTTGATAAAGCTTGCGCCATTTGTACCACAGAATGTAGCCAAGCAAAAGGCCCAGTAAAAAGGCTACCAGCAACATGAGGAGAATTTCGATTGTATGATTCGTATAAGTGCCTGCTCCAGGCCCTTGGAAAGTATTTTCAAACATGATTAGTTGATTTTTTTATTGACAAAAAAATTGGAAAATCGAGGTTAAGTATTGATAGTCAATACTTTAGATTGGGTTCTTCTCCTTCAGCACGAGCACAGCTCGACGGTTCAATCGACTGCCTTCCTCGGTGTTGTTGTCAGCTACTGGCTCCAATTCGCCCTTCGACTCAATGCTCAAGCGCCCGCTTGCAATTCCTTTTGAAATCAGGATGTCTTGGATGTGTTTTGCCCTATCAAGACCAAGCTTTTGGTTAAAAGCGATGGTACCTGCATCGTCGGTATGTCCAGTAATGTGTACTGTCTCTTCCGTTTTCGACAGGCGTTGCGCCAATTTTTCAAGGTATTCGTCCACCCGAGGGTCGGGTTCTTTGGTTGACTGCGCATAAGGAAACAGAATGGTGATAGTGTTGTCCACCTCCACGATTTCCACGGTGTCTTCCTTCGGCTTTTCCTTGACGTTGAACTCACAAGCAGCGAATTTGGAGGTGCGGGCATTGGCAGGTTCGTCAACCATGCGGGAGGTGACCACGATTTTTTCGGGGTCGAGGCCAGGCACTTCCTTCAACAAAAGCTCTTTGACTTTAGTAGCACGGGCAAGGCCCATGTTGGTAAAGCCCTCTGGAGCAGTCTCGTCTTTGGAGTAGAGTCCAACGATTTCGAGCAATTTTCCCTCAGAAAGTTTGCCGAGAATCGAGTCGCGATAGGCTTGCCAGGTGGGTCGGGTTTCTGGGTCTGCGGACGACCAAGCGAAAACGAGTGGATGGTTGTCCGCAGTAGGGGTTGGCGGTGGCTCAACTACGGGTTTGTCGCCACATTTTTGCTTGATGTGGCAAACATACCATTGTTGACAGACCACGCACCAAAGCACGAACAACCCAATAGGAAGTAATGCCAAGCGAGGAAACATAGGTTTTGTTTGTTTAAGTTGGTGAAAAATGAAATTGGCGAATCGAATATGTTGGAAGCAACTGAAATTCAATTGCTTGACTACAGTCTAATCTAATGGGTGTAAAAACAAGGCTCGTTATTCTAAGCCTAGAGCAGTTTTGTCTGTGATATTTGAATTACTGCGAATGGAAAGATGGGTTTAGTTTTCCCCAAAAATAGCTTTAGAATGGAATGGCTCAAAGTTAAAAATCCATTTGGATAATTGCCAAATTAGGATAAAATAAAAACAAATAGTAGGTAGCAGTCAATTTCAAAGAATGGATGATGGGTAAAGCAGTGTAAACTTCCTAAGTGGTGAGTAGGTACTCGATTTCCAATCCAGAAATAGCATCAAGCAGCATGGCCTCCTCCACCGAAACCTTGGTAACATAAGCCTTCAGCATCACGAAAACATGCGCTTTGTTGCCTTGCCGGATGGCAACTTCAAGCATCGCCTCTTCACCAAAATCCTGCTTTAACACGTTGATTTCCAGCTTTTTAACCGCATTCATCACATCGGGCATCAAGATGTATGGAAAGGTTAGTCGGTAAACATCTTCGACCAGTTTCTCAACAATAGTGGCTTTTTGCAGCGCATCTTGGGCACTGTTGCGGTAGGCGTTGATGAGACCAGAAGTGCCCAGGAGGGTGCCTCCAAAATAACGAACCACCACGATAAAAACATAGGTTAGACCAAAACTGTCGATTTGGCCCAAGATGGGCTTGCCAGCAGTGCCGCTCGGCTCACCATCGTCATTTGCCCTAAAGTTGTTTTTATCCAAGCCCAAACGGTAGGCATAGCAATAGTGGCGGGCCTTCGGATGCTCTTTCCTCAACCATTCCAAGTGTAGCTGCGCCTCATCTTCGGTTCTAATAGGCCAAGCATAAGCCAAAAACTTGCTGCCACGGTCACGAAACTCACCAGTGGAAGGGGTTGCCAATGTCAGGTAAGCATCTTTCAAACTGTATTTTGAATTGAACTAAAAAAATTGATAGGCCTTGTTAAGCGACAGGGGGTGTTGAGAAGCTACCGATATGCTCCACCAAGTCCTCCAAATTCCAAGCTTTTTCAATGTTGAAATTTCCAACCTTGGTGCGACGCAATGCTGACAGATAGCCACCACTGTTGAGCGCTTTCCCAAGGTCATAAGCTAGTGATCGGATGTAAGTGCCCTTGCTGCATTTTACCCGAAAGTCAATTTCAGGAAGTGCCACCCTTGTGAACTCAAACTCATAAATGGTTACCGGCCGTGGCGAAACCTCAACCATGATGCCTTGTCGAGCTTTTTTATAAAGTGGCTGTCCATCTACTTTGATGGCGGAAAACATGGGCGGCAGCTGCTCCAATTCACCGACAAACTGCTGCCTTGCGGCTTCAAGCATTTCGTCGTTGATGTGGTCAACCGGAAAAATGGCATCCGGTTCAGTCTCCGCATCGTAAGATGGCGTGGTGGCACCAAGCGTAATGGTTCCCGTATATTCTTTGGGAAGACCTTGGTATTCGGCGAGTTTTTTTGTGCTTTTACCCGTGCAAATGATGAGCAGACCTGTGGCCATTGGGTCAAGCGTACCGGCATGGCCTACTTTGATATTCTTCAAGCCTAGGTTGTGCTTGAGGCCGATACGGATTTTGTTGACTACGTCGAAGGAAGTCCAGCTTTGCGGTTTGTCAACCAGCAAACAGGTGCCATCAATTAAACTTCGACTAGGCAAAGGGTCTTCCATTTATCAATATTTTGTTGGAGCAACGAAAGTACGCTAGGCAATTTTATAGCTCCGCTACACAAATGGAGCTTCGGCAAATGCCCAAGCCCTACCATTTATATAGAAAAATATACCAATTTTGACGAAACAGCTGTTGAGGCTTAGGCCGCTTCCTCTATTGTCGCAGAAGTATCCAGTCCGGGGTTCTTGAAAATCGCCACAATTTCCACGACCAACCCGATGATAATTACCAATGGGCCCATCACCGTGCGGCGGCGGCTGTAAATCAGATTTTCGTCCCAAGTATTGGGGTCAGGCATGGCACCACCGCTCATCAGCACGAGGCCAAGCCCAATCAATGCCAAGCCAACGAGCATTAGCATGTAGTTGGATTTGCCAAAAATCAGCACAGTGCTTTTGGGCGTAGATGCTGATGCTTTTGAACGTTGGGAAGTTGGTGATGTCCTCGGCGTTGTTGAAACAGATACTTTTTTCTTCGTACTCATTTTATTGCTTTTGTAGCCAATACCCCAATATTGTACTGAGGTTCACGCTAAAAATTTGAATCCGGTGTTTTCAAGTGGTTTCCCCACTCAAAACCCAAACTCATCTTGGTCAATACATATCGTCCACCCGCATCCGCAGGTATTTTTTCACGACGTAGTAAGTGCTGGAAACCATTATTACAAAGCCCAACACGAACAGCCCACCGAAAACCACTGCCACACCGGGCAAGTTGATGGCCGATTCAAAGTTCGGAACGTTGCTGAAAATAAAATATAGCAGCGCCGAAAGTCCAAGAATGGCCAACAGGCTGCACAAAATTCCCTGCCAAAAACTCCGGCTAAGGTACGGCCTGCTGATGAAGCCCCAAGAGGCCCCCACCAATTCCATGTTTTTTATCAAAAACCGATTGGCGTAGAGGGCTAGCCGGACAGTATTTAGGATAAGCGCCACAGCTACCAACACGAAAAAAAGCCCCAAGCCAAGCACCCAAAAGCTGATTTTGTTCAAATTAGCAGCGATGGATTCGGTCACGCTTTGCTGATAAAAAACATCGTTGACGAACGACAGGGTTTTCAAATCTTCTCGCACCATGCTCATGCTGTCGGCATCCATCCAAGCGGCGTTCACGTTGAAAATCAGCACGTCGTAGAGCGGGTTCACCATGTCGAGCTTGCCAAAGTCTTGCCCAAATTCCTCCTGCATCATTTTGGCACCTTCTTCCTTGTTGATGAATTTGGTGGAGTTTGCCTTGAAATAACTGCTGGATGTCAAGTGTTGCTTGAGTGTGTCCACCTGGCCGAGCGTGGTTTCTTCTTTCAGTTCCACGATGATTTCCACTTGCTCACGCAAAGTTTTAAGCATCTGTTGACCTTGCACCACGAGCAACCCGAACAGCCCCAATAAAAAAAGCACCAATGTGACGCTCACGATGGTGTAGAAGTAGTTGGGCTTATGAACGGGCGGTTTTTTCATCAGAAGACCAGTTTTAGGCGATAAGCGGCGCAAAATTAGAAAAATCCTACACCTAATTACCTGATTCCATTTCCTTCATCAAAGCTTCCAACTCCTGCATCAGTTCTTTGGAATCCTGCTTGATGGTCCGGGTCTCCCTCGTATCGCCACTGGCACCAGCCGTATCGCTGACGGCATCAAGTTCCTCCTTCAGGAGCATGCGCTTGCGGTCCAGTTCCTCAATTCTGTCAAGGTACTTATCGTCAAAATCCTTTGCGTTGCGCTTGAGGTTGGAAAGCATGCTGCCAATCTTGTCAACAGCCTTGTCGTATTTGCCCTTGTCGAACTTTTCCTTTTCGGATTTGAGCAGGTCTTTGACCGCAACGCCCACGTCCTTCACTTCGCCGACAATCTTCTTGGCACCTCGTTTTTCTTCCTCCGTGCCGAGAAAGAGGTTATAAATCAGTATGCCAACAACCAGAATCGCCAGCAGTTTCAGAGCACTTTTAATCATGGGGAAATGTTTGAATTATTGAGTTTTGTTAAACCGTTGCATCCGTTTTTTTGAAAAAAAC
Source organism: uncultured Saprospiraceae bacterium (assembly GCA_964442355.1). GTDB lineage: Bacteria > Bacteroidota > Bacteroidia > Chitinophagales > Saprospiraceae > UBA6168. Next base: position 10,196 of record CAYTZS010000171.1, read on the forward strand.
AGGCAAGTTGTTGTCCCAAGTCGTCGCCATGCCCAGCTTGACGAATTTCTGACTGATGCCTTTCACGAAGTCACTTTGTACCATAGATTGAAATTCGTCCTTTAGCCGCTTTTTCAAGGACGCCAAATAGAGCGCTGCTATACCTGTTAACAAATAGGTTGCATAGCTACTTGAAATGCCCTCTTCCACATATTCGCCATTAATTTTGCAAAAATGGCCCTTCGCATTGGACACCACGCAGTGAATGCCTGGTTCGGTATCAATCTCTGCCCGCCTTGCATTAAAAATAGCCTGTGAAATCACGCCGATGTTTATCACTTCTGGCCGTATACTGGGGAAATTGGCGGCTGCCAAGCCCGACCATGACTGAAACTCGTCCATGTTGGGCAGCGCAGCTATCACAACTGTCCCAGACTTGCTTAGAAGCCCGAAAACCCTGTCCACTTCCGATTGGAGTATTCCTTCTATCGTAAGGTCTTCCACCGGCCAAGAAACGCTCACAGCAACAATGTCAACCCCAAGATTTGCTGCTGCTTCCAGCCCACGCAGGCAGTCTTTCACCCTGAAAAACTTGTGGTCAACAGTATTGATTTTTATGATGAAAATCTCAGCATCTGGCGCAATTCCAAGCAGTGCATCTTGGCCAGCTGCTTTGGCAGAAAGCACACTGACACACTGCGTACCGTGTCCTTTTTTGCGGTAAGCATCGGCTACATCGCCATTGGCATGGAGCTGCGGCTTCGCTGGGTCGAAGCCCGGTGCCGCCGCATTGAGTTTGTGACCGGGCAGGTTGAGATGCTGTAAAGCAGGATGTGTCAAGTCCACTCCAGTATCCAACACGGCAATTTTGATACCCCTGCCGCCCGTTGTTTGCCATTTTTTAAAAACGGCTGCTTCTATTTGTCCGCCCCAATCGTGTTGTATCATCAGTTGATTGCTAAAGGATTGAAGCAAAGATGGGAAGTTTGATGAAAAATAGCCATGTTTTAGTGAAAATCAAAGGCAAAATCTGCATTAAGCTGAGGCAAGCATATCTTACACCGAATTGCACCTATCGATTCAAATAAAAAAAGCCTGAATGCTTTGCAGCATTCAGGCTTTAACTTGAGTTGTGGAGGCGCCGGGAGTTGAACCCGGGTCCAGTGAAAGCACCCATAAGCTTTCTACATGCTTATTTTCTGATTGGATTTTCGAGCAGGTCTTTGGCTCAGAAACGAAGCACTAACCCGCCTTAT
>CAYTZS010000172.1:0-11416 GCA_964442355.1 uncultured Saprospiraceae bacterium
TACCAATCCGGAGCTACGCAAGTGACAAAACGCAGTTCCTGATTGGGAATATCGCTGTAATTTTCCGCACCTGAAAAATTGCTCGCTCAAACTTCAATCCATCAAATCTATCGGTATGAACTATCAAACCATCTTTGCAAAAAACAAAATCGTGATAGCAGCAGCATTGCTTCTAACCGTTGCTAGTGTGGCATTTACCAATTTGCCAGCACGTATCTTGGAGGCTGTACACCTTGAACAGCCAAGAATCACCAATCACTATTCACCAATCACCATGAAATTCGATTACGACTCCGCTTGGCGGGAAATTGACTCTCTCGAATTGCAGGGCCTACCCAAGTCGGCGCTTGAAAAAACCGAAGCCCTGCTAAGCTTTGCAAGAGAAGAAAAGGCATCCGCACAAATCGTTAAAGCATTGATTTACCGTGGAAAATACCAAAGCCAATTGGAAGAAGAAGGATTGGCCAAAGCCATCAATCGCTTGCAGGAAGAGACAACCAAGGCCGACTACCCTGTGAAACCCATACTCCAGTCGATGTTGGCTGAAATGTACTCCACCTACCTCAACCAAAACCTCTACCGCTTTCAAAACAGGACGGCAACCGTCGAGTTCAAGCCAGAAGACTTCAAGACTTGGAGCATCGAACAGTTGACCGAGCAATCGGCAACGCTGTACCGGGCCTCGCTCATGGATGCCCGTCTGAAAACTACCGACCTCGGCGACTTCAAAATTTTACTCACCGAGGGTCGGAATGACGAGGGCCTCCGCCCTACCCTTTTCGATTTTTTGGCACATCGAGCCATTGATTTTTTCATGAATGAGCGCAGCAACGTCACGCATCCAGCCTACAAATTTTATATTGACAACGAAAAAGCATTTTCACCAGTAGTAGAATTCGTCAACTGGAAGATTGAGACAAAGGATTCCACCTCTCAAAAACTTCAAACGCTGCTCCTGCTTCAGGACTTGCTCCGTTTCCGACTATCGGAGAAGCGGCTAAAAAGCCCTGCCCTGCTCGATGCTGATTTGAAGCGCTTGCAATTTGTGCATCAAAATGCGGTGCTGGACACGAAAGATGCCGCCTACCTTGCCGCCCTCGAAAACCTGAAAAATCAGTATGACGGAACACCAGCGGTGGCCGAGGTCATCCATCAAATGGCCAGTTATTACAGCAACAAAGCAGGGGAATACCGCAACCCACCCATTGGTGAAGCCGACAAAGACGAGCGCAAAGATTTTTACAAAAAAGCCATGAATCTCTGCTACGAGGCCATTCGCAGCTACTCCGGCAGCTTCGGGGCGAAGCAGTGCGACGTGCTGCGGGCCAGCATCGAGGCCAAATCGCTGATGCTGACACTGGAACAGGTGAACCTGCCCGGCCAACCGTTTTTGGCAAAGATTGATTACCGAAACACAAAAGAGGCTTTCCTGAAAATCGTGCGCTTGGATGAAAAAAGGCAGGAGCAACTCGACAAGGCCCGTTACGAAGAAAATGCCAACGACAAGATTTTGGCGCTGCTGAAATCATGGCCTTCGACAAAATCCTGGTCAATCAGCCTGCCCGACGACGGCGACTACCGCCAACACGCCACTGAAATCAAAATGGACGAGCTGCCGCTCGGTCAGTACGCTGTGCTCGTGGCTGACAACAAGGACTTCGTGGGAACCCAAAATGCTGTTTCCTATGCCACCACCTTCGTCTCGAACCTCGGCTACTGGCAGCGCAACGACGAGGGTGGCACCCGAAACGTCGTCATCTTTGACCGAAACTCCGGTGCTCCGATGAAGGGCGTGAAGGTGGAAGTCTTCGTGAACAAGTACAACCCGGTCACCCGTCGCTACGATTGGAAACGCAAGGGAATCGAAGAAACCAACGCCGAGGGCTTTGCGAATATCGCCCTTTCGGGCAACGAGGAGCGCAATTTCAAAATCGTGCTTTGCCACGGAAAGGACACGCTCGACTCCGGCGACAATTTTTACCAAAGCAACCACCGCAACCAGCCACGCCCCTACCAACAGACCCAGTTCTTCCTCGACCGGGCGATTTACCGCCCCGGACAAGTCGTTTATTTCAAAGGCTTGGCGCTGCATTTTGATGAAAAACGGATGCCGACCATCCTGAAAAATAAGGATGTTACCGTCACGCTACTCGATGCAAACTACCAGCCCGCTGGCGACTTGAAGCTGCGCACCAACGAGTACGGCACCTTCAGCGGGCAGTTCACGACGCCCCGTGGCGGGCTGTTGGGGCAAATGCAAATCCGCTCCAGCATTGGTGGGCAGTCGCAGTATTTCCGGGTGGAGGAGTACAAGCGGCCCAAGTTCGAGGTCAGCTTTGAACCCGTGAAGGGCAGCTACCGACTGAATGAAGCCGTGGCAGTGACGGGCAAGGCCATCGCTTATGCTGGCAACAATATTGACGGGGCTAAAGTGAGCTACCGGGTAGTGCGGGAAGTGCGCTTCCCTTGGCTGCCCTGGTGGTTCCTGCGCTGGTTCCCCGTGAGGGGCGAGACGATGGAAATCGCCAACGGCGTGGCTGTGACCGACGCCGAGGGCAAGTTTGAAATCAAGTTCAACGCCCTGCCCGACCGCAGCATTCCGAAGGAACAAAAACCGGAGTTCACCTACACTGTTTACGCCGACGTGACGGACATCACGGGCGAGACGCAGAGTGGGGAGACTTACGTTTCCGTCGGCTATATTTCCATGAAAGTGGACGTGACCGCCAACGGCAGGTCGTTGGACAATGGAAGTTTGAATTTGGACAGCTTGAAAAAATTCGACCTGCTCACGCAAAACCTTAGTGGCCAGTTCGAACCGACCAAGGGCAGCATCAAACTCGAATTGCTGAAAGCACCCAAGCAAGCCTACCTGACCCGCTACTGGGAGCAGCCCGACCGACAAACCATGACGGAGGCGGAGTTCAAAAAAGCGTTCCCGCAGTTTGCCTTCGGCAACGAAGACCAGCCGCAGAACTGGCCCGTGGAGCGCAGTATTTTTAGTGAAAATTGGGACACCGAAAAGTCCAAGGAAGTCATTTTACCGAAAGTGAAACTGAACGCTGGCTGGTACGCTCTGACGCTCACTACTCAGGACAAATTTGGGGAGAAAATCGAGGTGAAGAAATATTTCAGCGGCTACGATTTGGACGACAAGGCGCTGCCCACGCCGACCCTTGCACAGCATTTTATCACCAAACAAAACGGTGGAACGGCTGGCGCATTTGAGCCGGGCGAGTCCGCTGCTTTGTGGTTCGGTACGACTGAAAAAGCACTGAACGTGCTGCTCGAAATTGACCGTGATGGCAAGGTTTTGCTTCGCAAATGGTTGAACGTCAAAGACTTGCAGAACGAACTTTTTGCCGTCAAAGAGGAGCATCGGGGCAATGTGAGCTACCACTATTCTTGGGCAAAAACCAATCGCACCAGCAATGCAGCTGGCAGCATCAACGTGCCTTGGAGCAACAAGGAACTGACCATCGAGTACGGCACCTTCCGGGACAAGCTGCTGCCCGGCCAAAAAGAAGAATGGATCGTGAAAATCAAAGGCCCAAAAGGCGATAAGGTGGCCGCCGAGATGGTAGCTGGCATGTACGATGCCTCGCTGGATGCCTTCGCCGCTAATACTTGGGGGCTGAACGTCTGGCCGAGCACTTGGTCGAATATCCACTATGGGGCTTCCGGCTTCCAGCAAGTGCAGGCACAGGGTTTGACCTACTACAACCCACCTTCTTCTGAAAGTGATTACCGCCAGTACCGGGGTTTGAACTGGTTCAATTGGGCGATGTACGATAACATGTACCCTATTAGGGCGATGTACAAAAGGAAAGGAAGTGACAGGGAATTGGAAGATGGTGCATTGATGATGATGGAGGCTGCACCAGCGGCTGAAATGGCTAAAGATGGAGCTGCTCCTCCACCATCACCTCAATCAACTGCATTCGGCGAGGAAGAGCAAACAAGTGGGGGTAAAGGGGGAGATATTGCCACCAAACCCGCCACCGACCTCTCCCAAGTCAAAGTACGCACGAACCTGAACGAAACCGTCTTTTTTTACCCGCACCTGATGACGGATGCCGAGGGTAACGTGGTCATCAAGTTCACAATGAACGAGGCGCTGACTAAGTGGAAATTCCTCGGTCTCGCCACCACGCCAGACCTGCAAATCGGCACGACCTCGAAGGAAATCGTGACACAAAAAGACCTGATGGTAGTGCCCAATCCGCCCCGCTTTTTCAGGGAGTATGACGAAATCGAGTTCACGGCCAAGGTGGTGAACCTGAGCAAGGAGGTACTGAACGGCGAGTACAAATTGGAATTGAAAAATGCGCTGACAGGTGATGAGGTGTTCCCTTTGAACGGCACTAACCCGGCGATGAACTTGCTACTTGCTCCGCAACGCCTCGTTGACCTGAAACCCGGTGAAAGCCGTCGCCTAGCTTGGCGTTTCAAGGTGCCAGATGTGGCAGATGTGCCCGTGATTGAGCACACGGTCATTGCGACAGCAGGGAATTTCAGCGATGCGGAAAGGAGCGCAGCGCCCGTTTTGAGCAACCGGATGTTGGTGACGGAAACGCTGCCATTGCCAGTTCGGGGCGGCCAGACAAAGAGTTTTGTGCTTAATTCTTTGAAAACGAACAACTCCACGACCCTGCGCCACCAGGGCATGACGCTGGAATTCACGCAGAACCCCGCATGGTACGCCGTGCAGGCGCTACCCTACCTGATGGAGTACCCCTACGAGTGCAACGAGCAGGTTTTCAGCCGCTACTATGCCAACAGCTTGGCGACCAGCGTGGCAAATTCGCACCCGAAAATCAAGACGGTCTTTGACCGCTGGCGCATTTACGAACCGGATGCACTGAAGTCGAATTTGAGCAAAAACCAAGAGCTGAAAACGGCACTGCTGGAAGAAACACCTTGGGTGCTTGCTGCGCAAAGCGAGGAGCAACAGAAGCAGAACATCGCCCTGCTGTTCGACCTGAACCGCATGGCCTACGAGCAGGAGGCCGCCATCAAGAAACTCCAAGAGCGCCAACTGAGCAACGGCGGCTGGGGCTGGTTCCCCGGCGACCGTGACAATTGGTACATCACACAGTACATCGTGGAGGGACTTGGGCATTTGCAACGCCTTGGTGTGCAGGATGTTACAACAAATCCAAGCACCCGCCAGATGGTCGAGCAAGCCGTGCGCTACTGCGATGCTCGGATGGTGGAGGAGTACGAAAACCTAGAGCGGGCAGTGAAAAAAGGTGAGGCCAAATGGGAGGACGACCACCTGGGCTACATGGCCACGCATTATTTGTACATGCGGTCGTTTTTCCTTGAAAACCAGTCGGCGCAGGCGAATAAGGCTGGCGTTTTCCAAACTAAATCCCCAATTGGGTTGGAGGGAAAAATCGAGACCGTCCACGAATACTACCTCGGTCAAGCTGAGAAGTATTGGCTGAACAAGGGTATGTATTTCGAAGGAATGCTTGCATTGGCGCTCGACAGGGGCAGCAAGTCGGTTGCTGCGCAGAAAATCGTGAAGTCGCTGAAAGAACGCTCCCTGAACCACGACGAACTCGGCATGTACTGGAAATACCCGACCGGCTGGTGGTGGTACCAAGCGCCCATCGAGACGCAAGCCTTGTTGATTGAAGTGTTCAACGACGTGGCTGCTGACGCAAAATCGGTGGACGACCTCAAGGTTTGGCTGCTGAAAAACAAGCAGACGACTCATTGGAAAACCACGAAGGCAACAGCCGCTGCCGTTTATGCCCTGCTCACTTCCGGCGACAATTGGCTGCTGGAAGACCAGCCGGTGACTATCAATTTTGGCGACAAAAACTCGCCAAATGCCGCCGCCCGCAGTGCGGCCATTGCGCAAGCTCAAAAAGGGGCCGAGGCTGGCACGGGCTATTTCAAGCACCGCTTCGATGGAAGTGACGTGACCAATGACATGGCCAGCGTGACCGTCACGAACCCGAACAAAGTGGTGGCATGGGGTGCGCTCTACTGGCAGTATTTTGAGCAGTTGGACAAAATCAAGACCTTCGAGGAAACGCCGCTGACCATCAAAAAGCAATTGTTTTTGGTGAAAAACAGCGACCGGGGCGAGGTGCTGACACCTATTGCCGAAGGCAACAAACTAAAAGTCGGCGACAAGGTGAAAGTGCGCATCGAGCTGCGGGTGGACCGTGACATGGAGTACGTTCACATGAAGGACATGCGGGCCAGCAGCTTCGAGCCGATGAACGTGCTGAGCAGCTACAAGTGGCAGGGCGGCCTCGGCTACTACGAAAGCACCCGTGACGCCGCCACGAACTTTTTCTTTTCATGGTTGCCCAAGGGCACGCATGTGTTCGAGTACCCGCTGCGAGTGACATACAACGGCGATTTCTCGAACGGCATCACTACCGTGCAAAGCATGTACGCGCCGGAGTTCACGAGCCATTCGGCAGGAATCAGGGTACGAGTTGAGAATTGAAAATGGAAAATGGAGAATTGGGAGTGTGGCCATTCTCAATCTCCATTTTCAATTTTCAATTCTATTTTTGCTGCATGAAAATCTTCGATAAAAAAATCATACTCGCATCCAAGTCGCCCCGCCGGAGCCAGTTGTTGGCACAGGCGGGGTTCCGGTTTGAGGTAAAAACCAAGGAGGTGGAGGAGGATTATCCCGACGACCTGCCTGCTGACGAGGTAGCACCCTACTTGGCCGAAAAAAAGGCATTGGCCTGCGCTGAATTTCTGGAAGGAGACGACGAAGTGCTGATAGCTTCTGATTGCGTGGTCATTTTGGATGATAAAATTTATGGCAAACCCGTAGATTATCAAGATGCTGTGAGAATTTTGAAAGACCTTTCAGGGCGGGTTCATCGGGTCATGACAGGGGTTTGCTTGTTGTCAAAAGATAAAAAAAGAGTGTTCCATGAGGTAGCGCACGTACACATGGAGTCGCTAACTGACGAAGAAATCCATTACTACATCGAGACCTACCAGCCCTTCGACAAGGCCGGGGCCTATGCCGTTCAGGAGTGGATTGGACTGTGCAAGGTGCTGAAAATCGAGGGGACGAACTCTAACATCATGGGGCTGCCGATGGTGGCGGTTTATCGGGAACTTGCGCAATTCTGAAAATCATGGAGACCAAAGTGGCAAGAAAAGAAATCGAAACCAAGGAAGATGTTTCCTACCTCGTCAGGTCATTTTATGCCAAAATCAGGATGGACGAGATGCTCGGCCCCATCTTCAACGAGGCCATCCACGATTGGGAACCGCACTTGGAAAAACTTACCAGTTTTTGGGAGGGCAACCTGTTTTTTTTCGTAAAAACAAAGTACCACGGCGATCCCAAAATCGCCCACAATGAATTGGACGAAAAACTACACAACAGCCTGACCATGAACCACTTCGGCCACTGGATTAACCTTTGGCTGGAAACGATTGACGAACATTTCGAAGGAGAAACTGCTGAGCGAGCTAAAATGATTGCGAGAAAGATGGCGTCGTTCCTGTTTTTGAAAATTGTCGAGAATCGCGCTTAGATGTAACCCTGCAATTTGTACATCACAAAACCTACCCATTCCTTGATGAGCATTTCCCAAAGGTAAAAACCCTGACGGTCAGGAATGATGCTGTTTTCTGGCACCCACCGGTCTTTTTCTGTGATAAAATCAACGCTGAACGCAGTGAAATTGACGCCAGCTCTTTCAAAGCAACCAACTGAACGGCGCATGTGCCAAGCCGAGGTGATGAGCAGGCAACTGGCGTTTGGGGATTTTTTAACCAATATTTCTTTCGTGAAAACGGCATTTTCCCAAGTGTTCTTAGACTTGCCCTCCACGATAATATCATCTTCTGGCACGCCCACTCGAAGCAGGAATTCCCGCATTTTCACAGCCTCGCTGGGGTTCTTTTGCAGGATGTCGCCTGAACCGCCTGTCAAAAGCAACTTCTTGACTTTTCCGGTCTTGTAAAGCTCGTATGCGTTCATGAAGCGATTGCCCCGATGGCTGAAATTTTGGCGATCGTGGTTGGGTCGGATTTGGCTATTGGAGTAGCCACCAAGCAAAATGCCGATGTCGTAGGGCTGCTGGATTTGGTCGGCAGTAATGGTCTTGAGCTCCCATAGCTTGGCGAACTGGTTGAAAATCAGGCGATTGGTAAAAAAGAAGAACAATACAGTGGCTGCAATCAGTGCTCGTTTTTTGCGAATCGTATTTTTTGTAAAAAGGGAATAAACGAGCAGGCCCCCTAACCAATTGATAGGTTGAATAAGCAGAAATAATACTTTTGAAAGGACAAAAAACATGCGGATTGGCTTGATTTGACGATGGTTCGGGCCAAAGATTGGGAATGTCCTTCAAATGGCAAATTTTAGTTCATCCTGCCGGGAAATCTGAAAAACATCTCTATTTTTGGCCATCACAAGCCAGCCCATTTCCGCTTTTGCGGACACCCATTCCTACGACAAAATTCATTTTGAAAAATAGCATGAAAAAATCACTCCCCTTCTTTGCGTTGCTGCTCTCTTTGACAACTGCATTTGCCCAACCTGCCTACGACGATTGTTTGGGCCTGATTGACCTTGGCGTTGCGCCCATTTGCCCAGTGCTCGATACTTTTGACAACGTGAATGCCACGCAGTCCGTTGTTTTTTCCTCCCCGACCGACAACATTCCGACTTGTTTCACGGGGGGTATCATTGACCGGGACGTTTGGTTCATGTTCACAGTGCCACCGGACGGCAGTGTAGTTGATTTCACGGTAATCGTCACTGGCGTTAATGGCCCAAATGGCACCATTTCTCAGCCACAAGTCGCAGTGTACCGAGGAGATTGCGAGCTTGATGGCCTGCAAGAACTAAGTTGTGCTACCAGTGCCCTCAATGAAACGGAAGTAGAAATAGACTTGATTGGCCTAACCCCTGGGCTTCCTTATTTTTTGAGAATCAGTGATTGGACAGCCTCCGGCACACCCAATTGGGGCGATTTCGTGCTTTGCGTCAAACAATACGACCCTGTGTACAACATGGGCGATGGGAGTTTTTCGGCCTCGTGTGCTGGCACTTTGTACGACTCTGGCGGCCCAGATGGCGACTACGGCAACGGAGAAAGCAATAGTTTCACGGTCTGCCCTCAAGATTTTACCCAGTGTATTTTTGTCAATATCGAGTCGTTTGCGACAGAGTTCGACTTTGATTTTTTTACCGTTTATATCGGAGACGACACCGACGACCCGCAGCTAACCAGCTTCAATGGAGCAGGTGGAAACGTGCAACTGCAAGTCTTCGGGCAGTGCGCCACTTTCCAATTTACCTCTGACGGTTCTTTTGCCGATGAGGGATTTGAACTTACCTGGCAATGCTCTCTTGATACCTGCACCGTACCGCCACCCAGCACTTGTGCCAACCCCACAAACATCCCGGCACTGCCCTACTCAGCCAACGATTTGACCACCTGCAACGCCGCCAATGCCGTGAGCAGCAGTCCCTGCAACGACAACGATTGGCTGCAAGGCGAAGATGTCATTTTCACCTACACTTCGCCCGGCGACGAGTGTATCGCCGTCAACTTGACTGGCACCAACAACGCAACAGGAGTTGGAATTTTTGACAATTGTCCCAACATCGCCAGTGATTGCATCGCTGTCGCCGGAGGTGGATTTGGGGAAACAAACCCCAGTATCAATGCAGCTTTTTTGCAAAATCCCGGCACTTACTACATTGTAGTGGACAATCCAACCTCCTGCACACCATTCAATATCATGGTGACTCAAGTGACTTGCCCAGTGGTGCTGCCTTCAGCTGCCGACTGTGAGGACGCAATTACCTTGAACGGTTGCGGCGAGCTGCCCGCAATTGTGAGCGTTGCGCCCGGTTTGGGCGACCCCAATATCATTCAAGATGGCATCAATGACGGCTGCTGGGGATTCTCGCCACCCAACTTTACTTGGTTCTTTTTTCAAGCCCAAGAAGACGGCAACTTTGGTTTCGTGATGGAAGCCACTGACCCTGACGAGGCTTCTGACATTGACTTTCAGGTTTGGGGGCCAATCACCGCCATCGAAGACCTGTGTTCTTATGCCTACGAAAACCAACCTATCCGCAGCTCGTATGCCGCTGGTGCCGACCCAACGGGCTTGGCAGACGTGCACCCAATCACAAACGCACCTGTAACAGACGTTTGCGAAACAGCTGTGGGGGATGACTTTGTCTCCACGATTCCAGTAATCACTGGCGAATTTTATGTCGTTTTGGTCAATGACTGGGGTGGACAAATCACCAGCGGAGCGGTTTCTATTGATTTTGGCAATACATCAACTGGTGTTCTGGACGAAGCAGGCACCAACTTCATGGTGACTCAGGACACGGCAGTTTGTCCGGGTGAAGCGGCTCAACTGTTGGCATCAGGTGGCGAGGTTTACCAGTGGTTTCCACCTACTGGTCTCAGTTGCGTTTATTGTCCGAACCCTATCGCAACTGTCTCGCAATCAACGATTTACAACGTTGCCATCAATAGCCTCTGCAACGTTGACACCTTACAAGTAGAGGTTGGATTCTTGCAAGTGGACGCTGGCCCTGACCTCACAGTCTGCCTAAACGAAGACATCCAAATCGTGGCTGGAGCAAGTTTCAACAACGTAACTTATCAATGGAGCGACCCATTCGGAATGCTAAGCTGCACCAACTGCCCTGACCCAATCGTGACTGCCAACCAAGCTGGCACTTTTACTTTTACAGTCACGGTTACGGGGCCAAGCTGTTCATTCAGTGATGAAATGACGCTGACTGTTTTGCCAAATGGAGCACCCAGCTACCAAATCAGCCCTGACCAAGACATTTGTTTGGGAGAGGCGGTGAACCTTGGCGGCTCTGCAACACCCGGCGTAAACTACACTTGGACATCAAATCCAGCAGGGTTCAGTTCCACAGCAGCCAACCCATCAGTCACACCGACCGAGACCACTACCTACTTCCTGCAAGCCACCAATGCACTTTGCCCGCTTCCATCTATTGACAGTGTTTTAGTGACAGTAGCGGCCTTGCCATTGGTAAATGTGGCTAATGACACGAGCATCTGTCAGGGGCAGTCCATTTTGCTGGGAACTACCAATCCAGAAGCTGGCGTCACTTATCAATGGTCGCCCGCAACTGACTTGAGCAACCCGGCAATTGCCAATCCAATTGCCACACCTGCTCAAACCACGACCTACACCCTTACTGCTACCAGATTTGGTTGTAGTGTGCAAGAGACGTTCACCGTGAGCGTAACCCCCGTGGCAATTGACATCATTTCGGCAGATACGATTCCAATTTGCAAAGGTGTGAGCGTACCACTTTCGGCAACTGCAACTCCAGCTGGAGCAACTATCACTTGGTCGCCCAACAACGGCACATTGAATTCCACCACTGGCGCAAATGTCATCG
>CAYTZS010000173.1:0-11371 GCA_964442355.1 uncultured Saprospiraceae bacterium
ATGTCGCCCTGTTCGACACCTTGTCGAGTGTGCCCTCACTCAATCTCGTGCAGACTTTTTCATTTGATTTGCGTGTGCGGCTCACCCCAACTTGCGAAAGCACCACTGGCAGTGCTTCTGGTGACCACATTTACGGCATTTCATCTGCCATCAGTTACACGGACCGCTACTACGCCTCCTTCAACGGCGATGGCAGTTGCGTCAACATACAAACAGACCAAGCCAACAGTACTGTAGCCTACATTGAGCCACCGACGCTTGCCCTTACCCCGACGACACCCGCTTCGGCTCCATTAATTGGTGGCATCGCAACCTGGGAGGTGGAGCTTTGCAACACGACCAGCCAATCCGGTGCCGGCCTCACTTGGTTGGCGCTCGAAGATCCGAGTGGGCTGTTGAATTTTGGCACTGTCTCCAACATCACCAGCCCCGGCAACCCATTTCCATTGACGCTCTTGCCATACGGTCAAAGTATTTTTGCCTTTACCCAGGCATTGCCAGCTGGTCAATGCATGAAATTCCGCATCACGGCTAGCACGAATTCTTGCGACGATGTACCACTAAATGTGCGTTCAGGTTGGAATTGTGGACCCTATCCTCCGAGTTGGACTCCAGACCAAAATGCTCCTTGCAGCAGTGATTTCTTGCAGCTCAGTTTGACAAGTTCTGTGGCCTCTGTCGTGCAAGTCGATTTCACGGAAGTGGTTTCGCAGTGCAATGGTACAGGGGAGCAAATCACGATAAATGGCAATTTGTCAAGCGCTATTCCATTGCCAAACGACACCTACACACTGTCTTTTGTTGACGATGAAAACGGTGACCAAATAGCGCAGATTGATGAATCAGTGATAGCGCAGTTGACTGTTTCTGGTGTTGTTTCACCTGGTAATAACTTGATTTTCAACCAGTTAATTCAGTTGTCAGCTGCACAAATTTGTCGCATTTTGCTGTTAGTCGAAAGCTCGACAGGCAACGGTTGCAGTTCGTTCACCGCCTCTTTGCCCGCACCTCAGCTCCAAAATGCTGGTGAAGACCGGACATTTTGTGGGTTATCAAACTTGTACTCAACGACGTTGGGTGACGTACCTTGCGACACCTCAGCCTACCAATTCGCATGGACGGCGTTACCACCCGCCACCCTTGCGATGCTCAGCGTTGCCGATACAGCAAATCCAGAATTGACTTTCGACCCCGCATTTTTTCCTGGGCAAACTTTGCAGTTTGTGCTTCAAACGGAGCGGCTCAGTTGCGGCATTTCAAGTTTTGACACGGTAAGCATCATAGTTCCAGCCAATGCAAATGGGGTTTTTGAAGACGACCAATTAAATTTTCAAGTTACTGATTGCCAGTCGGTTGCATCTGTTTGTGCAGAAATCCCAGCACCGCTTTTTCCAAACTATGTTTTTACCGTCAACGGCTCGCCCTACTTGGGCGGATTCACCAACTGCACGGGTGGTTACAGCTTGGATTTTGCACCTAGCCAACACCAGTTGATAGCCATCGACACCATTGAAGGATGCACGGACACCATTTTGGTCACCGTGAATTGCACCACTACGGAGCTTTTACAAGTCAACTTGTTGCTCGGCGAATCAGATACGATTTGTGTCACTTCAGCAGAGCTTACAGGGACAATTGTTTCATTGGACAATATTTGTTTGGATGGGCAATTTGTTGATTACCAAGTGCTTAACGATAGCTGCGTGGTGGTGGTGGGCGATTTGGTCGGCATAGAAATGGCTTGTCTGGTGGCCTGCGATTCAAACGGCTTTTGCGACACGACATTGGTAGAAATTACCGTTTCGCATCCATTCCCCAATGGCATCAAGGATACAGTCACAATCACTCAACTACATAGTTTTTGCTTCGATGCGCAGCAGTTAAACATGACTGGCAGTTTGATTTCCATCCAAAATATCTGCCCTAGTTCTTCCGGTACTTCAGTTGATTTCAGCTTAGACGCTGCTGGTTTTTGTGTGGATTACCTCGGCCTGTCAGTCGGAACCGACACTGCTTGCGTTCAACTTTGCGATGACCTCGGCAATTGCGACACCTTGAACATTTGCGTGAGCGTTGTGCCTGGCAATGTTTTTAAAGACACTGTTTTTCTTCTACTCGAAACTGACACATTTTGCTTGCCAACGGGAATTTTGCCTGGGGCAATTGTGAGTGTGGAAGATGTTTGCCCTGAAAACAGCGGCGACAACGTAAACTTTTCTGCAATTGGCAACTGCATCTTGTACAATGGATTTGCGGTCGGTGCCGATTCCGCTTGCTACCGTTTTGAAGACCAATTTGGCAATGTGGCCTTGTTTGAGCTGCAAATTTCCGTCAGGAAAACCACACCGAGCAGTTTTTGCGATACCATTTTCGTGGGCCAAAGTAAGCTGCACTGCCTCGACGTGTCTGAGTTGCCCGGTGATTTTGCCAATGGAAGTATGCGGGAAATCTGCCCAAGCGAACGCACGGGAAATGTGGAGTTGACCATCAACGAATCGGGTTCCTGTGCTTTTTACGAAGGGCTAACCCCTGGCCGAGACAGCTCCTGCATGGTCTTTTGCGACGATTTTGGCTTCTGCGATACGATTAATTTCTGCTTTTTCGTGAAGCCCTATTTTGACCCACCGATGCTTGGGGCTGATGTTGATTCGACGATTAAAGGCACGCCCATCGTGATTGACTTTTTGGCAAACGACACGATTTTCGGCGGAATCGAAGATGTTTTCGTGTTGAACGAGCCGCTTTCAGGCACGGTCGTGCTCAATTTGGACAATTCATTCACCTACATTCCTTTTGACGATGTCTGTGCCCGATGGGAGGAGTTCACCTATGTGGCTTGCAATCCAAATGGCTGCGACACGACCACTGTCAACATTTACATCGAATGCATAGAACTTACCATCTTTACCGCCGTTTCACCGAATAATGACGATGTAAATGACTTCTTTTACATTGCCAAAATAGAGGAATTTCCAGATAACCACCTTTGGGTGTACAATGTCTGGGGAAGTTTGGTGTACGAGGCGACGGCCTATCGAAACAACTGGCCTGGCACTTGGGGAGCCGATACTGACCTGCCGGATGGAACTTATTACTTCATCCTCGAATGGAAAGATAACGATGTTACCACAGTGCAAAAGGGTTTTATTGAGATGTTTAGGTAGGACTGAAGTGCAATTGATATTTTCACAAATAATTGATTTTCAATAATTTGTAGCTAATTATTGTACTCGTTAGGGCGCTTTTTCAAAAGGAAAAAAAGCACGATGAACTACATTGTTTATGATTTAGAGGCAACCTGCTGGGAGGGCAAACCGACCGACATGGTGCAAGAGATAATTGAAATTGGGGCGCTAAAAATCAATCCATACGGCGAGTTGGAGGGTGTTTTCAACGAGTTTGTGCGGCCAGTACTGCACCCCAACCTCTCTCAGTTTTGCAGGCAACTGACCACAATTGACCAAATCACCATCAATCGTGCGAGAACCTTCCCCGATGTCGTGGAAGACTTTCAAGAATGGGCAGGTGTTTTCGATGGTGAAGATTGCTTGTTTTGCTCTTGGGGTTCTTTTGACAAAAGGATGCTCATCCAGGATGCTGAACTGCACCATTTGGATATAGATTGGATTGAACCTTATCACCTCAACATACGTCGTCAATACCATGACTTGAAACGCTGGCATACTTACAAAGGGCTAAAAAAGGTGGTGGAACTGGAAGGTTTCGAGTTTACAGGCACCTATCATCGAGCAATTTCCGATGCCGAAAACTTGGCTAAGGTTTTTGTCAAACATATTGATACCTGGCGGGTTTGATACGATAACCACCCAACCTCAAAACTTGTGGATTAGTCTTGGAATGAACCTCTTTTGATTCGTTAAACATACATTTGCAATACCATGCCGGCAAGGCCGGAAATTATCACACATAAAAATCTAAAAATGAAGAAAATCGTGAATCTAGGTCTGCTCATTTTGGCTTTCGTTGCAGTCGTTGCACCGGCGTTCGGCCAGAAGAAAATGAAACAAGGCGTCGTAAAGTTTGAGATGTCAGCCGATGGTGAAGCCAGTGCTGAAATGGCAGCGCTTGGTGGCTCGACCATGGACTTTTATTTCTCTGACGACCAGCAGCGCATGGACATGAGCATGCTGGGTGGCATGATGAAAGTGCAGACCATCATACCCGTGAAGAACCCCGCTGATGGCGTCATCTTGATGGATATGCTTGGTCAAAAAATCCAGCTTATTGGTTTGAAAGAGGAAGACCTCGCTCAGAATTACAACTTCATGAACGTGGACGACATGACGGAAGTGAAGTACGACGAAAAAGACAAAAAGGAGATTGCTGGCTATTCTTGTTACAAGGCTTCTGTGAAGTTGGACAATGGCACCAGCATGAAATACTACATCACTGAAAAAATACAGCCACCAGCTGGCGTAAAGAAAAAGGACAAAAAACTGGCGCTGAAAGGTTACCCGCTCGAAATGGTCATTGATACAGGCCAAGGTTTTGAGATGGTTTTCACGGCCACCGAAGTTTTGAATAAATTGCCCGATGATGCATTTGCGGTGCCGGAAGGCTACCAGAAAATGACGATGGAGGAGTTTGAAGAAATGACGGGCGGTATGCTCGGCAAGTAAGCTTACAAAAAAGAAAATAAAGAGCCTCGGTACTGTCTAGTGCCGGGGCTCTTCTTATTTTGCAATTTCGGAGACCAACCCAATACAATCCGTGTAATAAATGCTGGAATAAGCAGCGTAAATTGCCATTTAAGTGTTCTCCTAGCAGTAATTTCGTCGAGCTTCAATTAGCGTACGCACAAATCTTAAGTTATGAAAAAAAAGATTACTTACCTGCTGCTTTTCACCTTGGTTCCCCTTTTTGCTAGGGCCGAGGTCAGTGAGCCATTTTGGCTCGAACAGTTCACCGGAGCCTTCCCCACTGGGTGGTCAACGGACGATGCCTCCGGTCAAGGCATCATTTGGGAGCAATGCAGCAGTTCCCAGCAATGTCCTCCGGCGACTTACCAAAATATCGGGTGTAGCGAAGACTACTTCAAATCGCCAGGATTTCAGGACGGCTACATGTACTTGGATATGTACGGTAGCGATGTGTTGACAACTCCGGTTCAGGCTTATCTGCGTACACCGACGATTGATTGCAGCAACAAATCAGCTGTTTTCTTGAAGTTTCAAACTTATATTCATGCAACTTACAGCAGTCCCGAAGTAACTGCTATACTTCGGGTGCGTTCGGGGAACGAGCCTTGGACCGAGTACACCATTTTTCCAAACCTGAATCTTCAGACCGTTGAATTGCAGAGGAGCTACAACCCTCAGCAAGTTCAGTTTGACATTTCAGCAGTGGCTGCCAACAAACCAAATGTCGCCGTGGAGTGGCGCTGGACGACGACCAGCGGGGTTGCGTGGATGATAGACGAAGTCGCACTTTTCGATGAAAACCCCATGTTCGAGAATGTCATTTGGGGCAAAATACCTGGACAAGGCGACTTTAACGGTGGACTAAACGGTTGGACGGTCATCAACACACAGTTCGATACATGCAGATGGGTGTGGGTAGATTCTGCCATGCTGAATTTGCCTTTGAACAATGCGAAGGCCGAGGCTTTGGCATGTTGGCCGGGTGTGGAGAACGGGGCTGCGCTGATGAATGCCTCTTATTGCAGCCGCTACGGCTTGCCAACGACCAGCAGCAGAAGCGATTTGCGATCCCCAACGATTGACCTAAGCGCTGTGCCAGCTGGTACTAGGTTACTGTTGAAGTTCGACCAAGTGGTGGCTTTGGGCAACCTTTCGATACCTGAATTGCCACGGGCTTCTGTTGCGATAAGCGTGAATAATGGCCAAACCTATATGGATACCATCACCCTGAATCCGCTTTTACCTTTTTTGAAAATTGATTGTGGGGAGATGAGTGTGGCGTTACCAAATGAAGTCGCAGGAAAGCCACAAGTCAGGCTTCGTTTCATATTTGCGAGCGATACGCATTTTTGGATGCTGGATAATATTCGAATTGCCTATGCCTACGATTATGACCTAGCGCTGAATCCTGCTTTTTACAATGTTGCCCCAGATTTTAGTGTACCGAGCAGCCAAGTGCGGCCGATTGGACTGTTTGCGATGCTCAGAAACGCTGGCAACCTCCCGATTGAAAATGTGACAGCGCATGTGGAGGTGCGCAATGCTGCAAACCTCAAAGTTTTTCAAGATTCAATTCAATTGGGTTTGATGCTGCCCAGTGAGGTTTGGACGGAGGCAAGTTTCCCAAATCAGTTTTTACCGGAAGACCAAACTGACAGTTTCTTGGTTTTTTACAGCTTGAAGTCTTCTGAAGTTGACCAATACCCAAACAACAACCGTGCAGAATGGCGCTACCATGTAACGCAGGATTTTTTCAGCAAAAACGAATATTGCACTGAAAGTATCCGGTATTTTTTCCCTTCTGAATCGGTGGACTACGAAATCGGCAACTGTTATTTCATTCCAAAAGGGAGCAACCTCAAGGCCGTTTCTTTGAGTTTTGCTTTTGACGGGGAAGATGACCTCGGTGACGAGCAAGCCCAACTCAGCACAAGGTTTTACAAATGGAGCAACGGTGATAACCACGGCGATGTGAACAGCGACACGCTGGCCAATCCGGATGAATATGAACTGATAGGGTTCAATATTTACGATGTCTCCGGCGAGGAAAACAATGTGCCAGTTACGGTGCCAATTTCATATCAAGATGAAGAAGGCATCCTGCTCGAAGATAGCACTTACTACTTTGTAACGGTCGGCTACCTTGACCCAGTTTACGATAATAATGGCAATGCCATCAGATTCCCGATAGCGGGTAGCGAGGAAATCAATTACACGGCCATGTTCTACAACTCTTATTTTGGCGAACAGCCAGCTTTTGTGTCCATGCTCAGGGAAGGGGATGAGACGGATTTTCGGGCAAATCCTTGGACGCTTCGCCGGATACCGTTCGTCAACTTGAACGTGGCTCCATACGTGAACGCCTTGGATGACCCCAGGGTAAATGCGCAAGTACTCACAATTTACCCCAATCCAGCAAACGATTTTGTCAGGGTAAGTACCGAAATTCACATGCCTCAACAACCAATTCGAGTAGAAATTTTTGACCTTTGCGGCCGTCGACTAATTGAGCGTTCTTTTGATGGCGGAAATGTCAGCCAGCTTTCAATCTCAGTCGGCGAATTGAGCAACGGAACCTACTCCGTTCGTGTCATTACTGGCGACTTGCTTTTTAGCGAGAAGCTGTTGATTATTCATTGATTGCAAAGCCGTTAAGTTTTTTTGAAAAAAGCATTGTCTGATTTGAGAACAACCTCGACCCGCCTTTTCAGAGAAACGTTAGCTGCTTATATTTTTTAATCTATTTTTTAAAACATGAAGAATTTTACGACTAGTTTTTTGACCATGTTGCTGCTGGCATTCGTCGGCAACAACCTCAATGCCCAAGCCTTTTGGACGGAAGATTTTGACGGTGGCCTGCCCGCCGATTGGACAGCCATCATGGCTGCCGGCAATGGAAATGCCTCCTCTAACTGGGTTTGGACGACTACTGGCCCTGCTGGTGGCTTTTCTACTGGCCCGCTCACTTCCACAACTGCCGCAAACGGTTGGATGCTTTTCGATTCTGACTTGAACTGCAGCGGTAACCAAGACGTGTGGTTGGTTTCACCGAAGCTCGATTTGACTGCCCAAAACCAAGTTTTCTTGGAGTTCGAAACACTCTACCGCCGTTTCAACGACAAGACCTTCATCATGGTGAGCACGGACAGTACAACCTGGACGCCAGTTGAAATTTTTGCCAGCCATACCAACAACATGTTCGGTGACGGCACTACAGTTCCTGGCGATGCTGAAAATCCTTTTACGTTCAACGTAAACCTCACCACTCAAGCTGCAAATGAGCCGGAGTTTTGGTTTGCCTTCCGTTTCTTGGCAGACCCAACCACGGTTATCGCTGGCACTGACGTAGGCTGTGGCTACAGCTGGCAGGTGGACGATGTGTCGCTGTTCGGCATGGACCAAACGCCTTCCATCAACATTGCTTTGGGCGACTTTTTCTACCCACCAGCAAGCTTTGCGCAGCCTATTTCGCAAATCACGTCAGACACGATGGGCTTTTTCGCCGATTTGTCAAACCTCGGCCTTGCCACAGTCACCAACGTTGTACTGAAAGCTGAAGTGCGCAAGGGCACCAACACTATCTGGGTGGATAGCTTGTTGATTCCTGCTTTGGACACCAGTGTGACTGATTCCACATTCGAGCTTCCAAACCAGTTCATTCCTGATATGCTTACGGTGGATGACGACTACTCCATCCGCTACCAAGTTTATAGCCTTGATGGTGCTGATGAGCAGATGGCCAACAACTTTGCGCAGGAGAACTTCATCGTAACCGATTTCTTGTATTCTAAAGAAAACCAAGCTACTACCGCCTACCGTCCAGGTGGCGACCCAGCTGACTGGGCAATCGGCAACGTTTACCAAACCAGTAAAAACTGGGTTGACCAGTACCAAGCAACATCTGCTACTTTCACAGCCGTGAAGAATGCAGCTGATGGCCCATTGGCTGGCAACGTGGTTGCCATTGCGCTTTGCGAAGTCAACGATGATGAGATTGATGCTGGTTGGAACGGGTTTGACGACAGCCAGCCGTACACCAACAACTCCGGTTTGCTCATTCGCTCCGTGAACCTTCACACTTTCACAACGAACGGCACAAACGCCACTGAGACACAGGAGTTGGTTGATTTCGACCTCGAAACACCTGGCGTTCCGCTCGCTCCAGGCAAGCGTTACCTGTTGGTAGCTGAGTACCAAGGTGCTGGCAACAACGTGATATTCCACGCCTTCAACGAGAATATTTCTTACTTCCAGATTTCAACTGTCGTGTTCACCGACCAGTGGTTCCTCGGTGGCTTCGGTCCAGAGCCAGCTGCTGTACTCCGCATGAACATCGACCTCTACAACTCAACAGACGTGGTTGCCCTGCCGGACAACTCACTCACGTTCTATCCAAACCCGTCCAATGCCGTGTTGAACGTGGACATCGCACTGGAGGAGCCAACCCTTGCCAACATCACCCTCGCCGACCTCAATGGTCGTGTGATTTTGATTGACGAGGTAGAGAATGCTTTCCAGCAGAGCCGTCAATACGATGTTTCTGGTCTTGCAAATGGCACTTACCTTGTTCGCATTGCCACGAAGGAAGGCACAAAAACGAAAAAGTTTGTAGTGCAGCACTAAACCTGACGCACCATTGGCTTTGGCTTTTTCAAAAGCGAAACGCCCGGATGTTCATTCATTCGGGCGTTTTTGTTTTTACTGGTCACGATGTTTATTTTTTGAAATGGACAACTTGTTTTCAGTAAGTTTGGCCGTCAAAAAGATTAACGAAAAGATTATGCAAGACAGAAGAAACTTCCTTCGGCGAGTGGCTGGCGCAGCAGGCTTGGCCGCATTTTCACCCTTCATTGATTCTGCCAGCGGCAAAAACCTACTGAATGTGCTGGATAAAAAAGCGGGCCTAAGTTCCGAAGAAATTGCCGCTGACGAAGACTTTTGGTACCATATTCAACAAGCGTACACGGTTTCCCCTAACCTAATTAACCTGAACAATGGTGGCGTTTGTCCACAACCGAAGGTCGTGCAAGAGGCGGTGGAACTTTACAACCGGATGTCAAATGAAGGCCCGTCCTACTACATGTGGCGGATATTGGATGCCGGGCGAGAAAGCCTTCGGGCAAAACTGGCCGATGTGGCTGGCTGCCAAGCAGAGGAGCTCGCCATTAATCGGAATACGACCGAGGCGCTGGCCAATGTGATATTTGGACTTAGGCTAAAAGCTGGCGACGAGGTGGTGCTGACCAAACAGGATTACCCCAATATGATTAACGCTTGGAAACAGCGGGCGCACCGAGAGGGCATCGTGTTGAAATGGCTCAATTTCCAGTTCCCGATTGAGGACAACAACTTGATTGTCAGGGAGTTCGAGAATGCATTTACCGAAAAGACAAAGGTGGTTCACATCACGCACATGATTAACTGGAGTGGACAGTTGTTGCCTGTAAAGCAAATCGCCAACGCTGCCCACAAGCGTGGAATTGAAGTGCTGGTGGATGCAGCCCACAGTTTTGCGCAAGTTGACTTCAAAATCTCGGACCTTGATTGCGACTACCTTGGTACCAGCCTCCACAAGTGGCTTTGTGCGCCGTTTGGCAGTGGTTTCATGTATGTTCGGAAGGACAAAATCAAAAACCTTTACCCACTCACCTCAGCTGGTGACCCCGAAAGCGAGGATATTCGGAAGTTTGAAAACCTCGGAACCAGGTCGTTTGCAATTGAGCAAGCAATAGGCCACGCCGCCAATTTCCACATGATGATTGGTGCTGAGCGCAAGCAAAAGCGGCTATTTTATTTAAAAAAATACTGGACGGACAAAGTGCTGAAATTGCCGGGCGTAAGCATTGGCACCTCCGCAAAACCGGAGTTTAGTTGTGCCATCGCTTTGCTTCAAATTGCTGGAAAAACCCCCGGCGAAGTCAGTGAGGCGCTGTTCACGAAGCATAAAATCCACACGGTTTCCATTGAATGGGAGAACATCAAAGGTGTGCGGATAACGCCCAATGTGTACACCTCGCTTCACGACCTCGATAAGCTGGTGGCAGGCATAACCGAAATTGCAAAGGCTTAACAGACTTTCAATTTTTGCTACATTTGCCGCTCAAATACACGGATGCCGTTGGTTGAATGCCCTGCCGCTATTCTTCGTTTTACATCCATCACTCTACAAAATACAAAAATGGTTATTGATAAAAACATGGTTGTCAGCCTGCACTACCGCCTGACAGAGGGCGAGCTTTTGGGCGAACTGGTGGAGGAAACCTTCGGTGGCCAACCACTCGTTTTCCTTTACGGTGTAGGCCAAATGATTCCTGAGTTTGAGCGCCAATTGGCAGGAAAGGCCGTTGGTGACAACTTTGCTTTCGGCATCAAATCCTCCGAAGCCTACGGCGAGCACGACCCGGATGCTGTGGTTTTGCTACCAATGGAAACATTTGCCATTGACGGTGAAGTTGACGAGGAAATGCTCCAGTTGGGCAACGTCATTCCCATGTCCGACGATCAAGGCAACCGCCTCAACGGCACGGTACGGGAAGTATCCGAAGAAGGTGTAATCCTCGACTTCAACCACCCGATGGCAGGTATTGACTTGTACTTCACGGGTACTATCGAGTCACTTCGGGAAGCGACCGAAACGGAAATAGAACATGGCCACGTACATGGCCCGGGTGGTCATCACCACTCATTTTGTTTTTTCTGAAATAGCAAAA
>CAYTZS010000174.1:0-11360 GCA_964442355.1 uncultured Saprospiraceae bacterium
GACAGCAATTAAACATGCCAACAATGTTGATTGGTGGGTAGTTGCGCCAAAAAGAAACTCCAATAAATACTTTAAAGTATTATTAACAGCCATGGGTGTTCCAAGTTATTCTGAACAAATAGTAGGTGATTCAACCTCGAAGATTAGTAGTGGCGGCGGGCAGGCTCTGATCTCCCCAGATGGCACAAAATATGTTCGATATAATTATGCTGACGGTATCCTACTCTTCGATTTTGACCGTGCCACAGGTGAGTTGAGCAATTATCAGCAAATTGATAATGGTGATACTACATTGGTAGTAGGCGGTGCTGCCATCTCCCCCAACTCCCGCTACTTGTATATCTCCTCCCAGGTGAAGTTTTACCAGTACGACCTGCAAGCCCCGGACATCGCAGCATCGCAGGTGCTGCTTGGCGAGTACGATGGGTTTGTGTCTCCCTTCGCCACCACCTTCTACAACTGCCAGCTTGCACCTGACTGCAAGATATACTGCAACTGCTACAACAGTTGCGACGTACTGCATGTCGTGAACTACCCCGACGAGCCGGGCCTAGCCTGCGACTTCGTGCAGCATGGGGTGCAGCTCCCCACCAGCAATGCGCTCTCCCTGCCCAACTTCCCCAACTACCGCCTCGGCACTGGGCAGCCACCCTGTGTGCCCTCGGCCAGTGGCGAGGTGGAGCAGGCGCAGCAGGAGGTCAGGGTGTACCCCAACCCAGCCAGTGGGCAGGTCACGGTCTCGCTGCCCGCACCGCTGCCAGTAGAAGCGGCATGGTCACTTCACGATGCACTGGGCCGGGAGCTAAGCCATGCTGTTTTGTCGGCGGGGCAGCAGGAGGCGAAGGTCGGGCTGGCGGGCGTGCCGCCGGGGCTGTATTTTTGGAGCATGAGAACTACGGAAGGGGGCAGTTGGTCAGGGAAGTTAATCATTTACAGTGATGAGCGATGAGAGATGCGTGCAGAACGAATCACCAATCACTAATTACCAATCACTAATCTCTCATCACTATCTCACGACACCACATCCCCCTGGCTGTAAAGCTTCAGCAATTGCCGGTATTTGGTGAAGATTTTTTTCTTGGAAACAAAGCCGATGAAAGCGCCCTTCTCGCTTAAGACAGGGAGCTTCCAGACCCAAGTGTCATCGAACTTCTGCATCACATCTGCCATTTTTTCGCCCAAAACCAGCGTATGCGGTGGGCGAATGGCAAGGGCGGCAGCGGTGAGATTCTCCGATTTTTCAGCATCGAAAAGCAAGTCCTTCAAGTCTTCCAGCAACACAATCCCAGCAAATTTTTTCTGGTCGTCCAGTACGGGAAATATGTTCTGCTTGCTCCGCAAAAAACGCTGGATAAGTTCCTGTGCGCTGAGGTTTCCGGGCACGGACTCCACATCCGTTTCGATGATTTCGGTCAGGTCAATGCTGTTGAGCAAGAAGCTGTCACGGTCGGCTTGGAAGTAGGTGCCATCTTCTTTCAGTGGTCGGGTGTACACGGAAGTCGGGTCGAAATGTCGGGTGATGAAATAAGCCATCGCCGACACAATCATCAATGGCACGAAAAGGGAGTAGCCCCCCGTTATTTCGGCGATGAGGAAAATGGCCGTCAACGGCGCATGAACCACCCCTGCAATGACGCCCGCCATTCCCACCGCCACGAAATTGGATTCCACGATTTTCAACATGCCGGACAGTGTGACCAACCTTGCAAACACGAACCCCGTGACCGCCCCCGTGAACAGCGAACCAGCGAAGATGCCACCATTTCCGCCAGCACCGATGGTCAACGATGTGGCGATGACCTTCAGAAACACAAGCCCTACGAGGAACAGCAACAGCAGCCACTCCGATTGCAGTTCGTTGAAAATAGAGCGCTGCAACAACAGGGCTTCGTTGCCAGACATCAGTTTTTCGATGGTGATATAACCCTCGCCGTAGAGGGGTGGAAACACGACTATCAGTAGGCCGAGCACAGCGCCTCCAATCACAGCTTTGCGCATTCGGAGATTGAACTTGGACAGTTTCTTCTCCAAAAAATGTGTCATGCGGGTCATGTACACCGAGACGAGTCCGCAAATGATGCCCAACACGAAGTAGAGCGGCACGCTTTTCAAGCGCCAACCTTCTTCTGCGAGCATGAACAGTCGGTCGTGGTAAAACAGTTGTGCCAGCACCGAAGCGGTAGCCGCCGAAATGAGCAGTGGCACAAAAACCGGGATGGTTATTTCGGCCAGCAGTACCTCTGCCGCAAAGATGACCCCAGCGATGGGGGCATTGAAAATGGCAGCAATGCCCGCCGATGCACCGCAGGCGAGCAGGATGGTTTTTTCTTTGTAGCCGAGTTGGAGTTCTGTGGCAATGTTGGAGCCGATGGCACTTCCCGTGAGTACGATGGGCGCTTCGAGGCCCGCACTGCCGCCCATGCCTACCGTCAATGCACTGGTCACGAGGTGGCCGTACATGTCACGGCGGTCGAGTTCGCCCTTTCGTCGGGTGATGGCATACAGAATTTTGGTGACGCCTTTTTTGAGCCGACCTCCCAAAAACCGCTGCTCGTACAGCACGCTCAGGACAATGCCGATGATGGGCGTGATGAATAACCAAAAATAGTTGGTTTGCCCGGTGGACAGTCCTTGCTGCACCTGCTCCTCCACCCAATGCACCATTGACTTCATCAAAACCGCCGCCAGACCCGCCACCACACCTATCAGTATACAGGCGAGCAACAAGTAATTTTTCCGGCTCAAGTGCTTGAGCAGGTAGCGGTTGATTTTATTGAAACGTTTGAGCATTTTGGAAGGTATGGAGGTGAGAGGTTTGAAGGTATGAGGAATGGAGGTATGTGCGTGGCATACCTCCATACCTCATACCTCCATACCTCATACAGCTACTTCCGCCTTGATGTGCGGGTGCGGGTCGTAGTCGTGGAGTTGGAAGTCTTCGTATTTGAACGAAAAAATATCCTTCACGTCTGGATTGATTTCCATCCTGGGCAATGGCCTTGGCTCACGGGTGAGTTGCAGCTTTGCCTGTTCGATGTGGTTGAGGTACAGGTGGACGTCGCCGAATGTATGAACGAACTCACCAGGTTCAAGGTCGCAAACCTGCGCCACCATCATCGTGAGCAGGGCGTAGGAGGCGATGTTGAAAGGAACGCCCAAGAAAACGTCGGCGGAGCGTTGGTAGAGCTGACAGGAAAGCCGACCGTTGGCCACATAAAACTGAAAAAGGGCGTGGCAAGGGCTGAGGTGCATGTCGGGCAGGTCGGCCACGTTCCATGCATTGACGATGATGCGGCGGCTGTCGGGGCTTTGCTTGATTTGGCGCACTGCCTCTGCTATCTGGTTGATGGTCGTACCGTCCTTTTTTTCCCAAGCCACCCACTGCTTGCCGTAGATGGGGCCAAGGTCACCCTGCTCGTCGGCCCATTCGTTCCAAATTCTCACCCCATTATCTTGAAGATATTTTACGTTTGTGTCACCGTTGAGGAACCACAAAAGTTCGTAAATGATGGATTTGGTATGCAATTTTTTTGTGGTCAAAAGCGGAAAGCCGTCTCTTAGGTCAAACCGCATTTGGTAGCCAAAAACACTGATGGTTCCCGTACCGGTACGGTCGCTTTTTTCGGCCCCATTTTGGAGGATATGTTGAAGCAAATCGAGGTACTGCCGCATGATTTATTAAAGATTTTGCCCAAAAGTAGGAAACCTTGGAAAAACCGATTCAACAATCCCTGTTTCAAATCGTTATTGCCCTGTAATCTTGTATTCATGAAAAGTAGCTTTTTACCCTTCGCTGTTTTGTTCCTTGCTTCATTTTTTGCCGTACAGCCCCTCAACGCCCAAAACTGGGAACTCAAACGGGACAAGGGCGGTATCAAGGTTTATGTGCGTGACCAGCCCGGCACGGACATCAAGGAGCTGAAGTTCACGACCACCGTTGATGCTACTTTGAGCACTATCGCTGCTGTGATGACCCATGTGGAGGGCTACGACGATTGGTGTTATGCTGCTTTGGGCTCCAGGGTCGTCAAAAAAATATCCGACTCAGAAGTTTATTACTACACCGAAGCCGACTTCCCTTGGCCTTTCGACAACCGTGACCTTGTGCTGCACTCCAAGGTTTGGCAGGACAAAAAAACGCTGGCCCTGCACTCCAAGTCCACTTCGGCACATTGGATGGAAAAAGAAAAGGAAGGACTGGTGCGCATCGACAAAGCAGAAATCAATTGGACCTTCACCCCGCTCGAAAACGGAAAAGTACGGGTAGATTACAGCCTAAACTCCGACCCTGGAGGAAACATCCCAGCATGGATGGTCAACCTCGCTGCCGACCAAGGCCCACTGCAAACCATGGCCATGTTCAAGGAAATGCTGGAAAAAGAGAAGTACAAATCCAAGAAATTGGCGTTCGTTACCAATCCAAAATAGCCTGTCTCGATAAAAATTGGCATTTTTAAAGCGTTGGTTTGAGGAAATCTCAATCTTTGCAGCCCATCACTTGGGCAAAAGGCAGGTTGCTGCCATTTCCTATCTACACCAATTTTTTTTGAATGATACAGGTTTTCATCACAGGAGGGACTTTCGACAAGGAGTACAACTATATTTCAGGGGGACTGTACTTCAAAAGCACCCATGTACCTACCATGCTGGAGCGAGGCCGCTGCACCGTTGACCTCGACGTAAAAACGCTGATGATGGTTGACAGCCTGGAGATTCAGGATGCCGACCGGGAAATCATTGCCCACAACTGCAAGCGTTGCCAGTTCGACAAAATCTTGATTACCCACGGCACCGATACGATGGTGAAGACGGCAGAGTTCCTAGCATCCTATGGCTTGGAGGACAAGACTATCGTGCTTACCGGAGCGATGGTACCGTATGCTTTCGGCACTTCCTCTGACGGGTTTTTCAACTTGGGCAGTGCGCTGGCTTTCTTGCAGACATTGCCGCCGGGGGTTTACGTCGTGATGAACGGCAGGTACTTCCCTTGGAACAAGGTGAGAAAGAACACAAAAACTGGGTATTTTGAGGAATCCCCTTGAGCTACGGTTTCGCAGCCAAGCAACATTTTTATATCATTGCAGGATGATTCGGCGAGGCATTATTCAAACAATTCAAAATAGTGCCCCATCGAACACAATCCATTGATTTTCAAATCTTTATTTGAAAAAGAAATTGACAACTGATTTTTACAAAATGAAGCATTTTTCACTTTTCCTGTTCGTCCTTTTGTTTGGTGGCTTCCAATTTGCCATTTCGCAGACAAAACCAGCACCTGCCGATTTTTTTGCCACTGACAAGGTGCAAGAGATTAAAATCACTTTTAAGCAAAGCAATTGGAGCTACTACCTTGATTCTCTCCGCCTCAATGACGATGGCTTGATGCCAGGCATCGTGGAAATCAATGGGCAGAAATTTGAAAATGCTGGGGTGCGCTACCGCGGCTATAAATCGTTTGCGCCAGGCACGCCCCGCAACCCGTTGCACATCGTGCTGGACATGAAGGACAACACACAGAACTACCAAGGAACTGCGGTTGTAAAGCTCTCCAACACCCTGCGTGACCCAAGCATGTTGCGGGAGGTGTTGGGTTACGAGATTGCAAGGACTTACATGGCAGCACCAAGGGCCAATTACGCCAAGGTGACCATCAACGGCAAGTACTACGGCTTGCTCGCCAACATCGAATCCGTGTCCGACGATGCGTTTTTGAACCGCTTTTTTGCAACCACCAAAAATGCCTTTTTCAAAGCCAACCAAGATGCTGGCGACAAAGTGCCAGCAGGCTGCAAAAACAATATATTCGGCTCCCTGGAATACGACCAGCAAATCAGTTGCTACGAACACAATTTCGAGAAACTGTCGGCGCACGGCACCAAAGACCTGATGGAACTTGCACGTGTGCTGAACCAAGACCCAGATAAAATCGAAAAGGTGCTGAACGTGGACGCCACGCTTTGGATGCTGGCTTTCAACAACGTCATCGTAAACCTGAGCAGCTACAGTGGTCAACACAGCATCAATTACTACCTCTACCAAGACGACCAAGGCCGCTTCACGCCTATCATTTGGGACATGAACTTGGCTTTTGGCAGCTTCAAAAACATTGGCTCCGGTTCCGACTTGAAGCTGAAAGGCTTGCAGGAACTTGACCCGCTGCTCCATGTTGACAACACAACCAAACCGCTGATTAGCAAGCTGTTGGAGAACCCCGACTACAAAAAAATCTATCTCTCGCACATGCGCACCTTGCTGCAAGACTGGTTCCTCAGTGGCAAGTTTGAGAAACGGGCTAGGGATTTGCAGAAAACAATACGCCCGGCCGTGAACGACGATACGAACAAATACTACACAATTGCAGAATTCGACGCCAGCTTAGACAAGACCGTGGGCAAAAAGAGCAAAATCCCTGGACTTTCGGAGCTGATGACTCGCCGTACTGCTTTCCTAAAAGTGCAACCTGAGCTGGCCGTTTTCCCTCCCGACATCATGGAAGTGCAAGTGGAAGGCCGCAAGCCCTTGACCAACCAGAAGGTTCAACAGTTTCACATCACTACCAAAGTGGACAAGTACCCAAGAAGAGTTGAGTTATTTTACCGCCTCGACGGAAAAGGCGCCTACACCCAGGTTTCTATGCAAGATGACGGCAAACATGACGATGGCACGGCAGGCAACAATGTTTTCGGAGTGACCATCGTCCCACAGAACGGTGAGCAGTCCATCGAGTACTACATTGTAGCCGAGAACCCAGGCTTGGTCAGCTACAGCCCGGCAAATTATATGTGGGAGAAGCATAAATCCACATTGGAAGCGTTGAATAAATAATTGAGCATTGAAAACTTGGGCATTGAGAGTGTTGCCAATCCCAGCATTCTCAATGCTCAGCGCTCAGTTCTCGATTTATTGCTTATGAGAAAATTACTGCTTTCCTTACTGACAATCCTCTGTATTTCAACGGGTTACGCTCAAGACCTCTACGATGCTAACCGGATTATTGTCATTAAAATCAATTTCAAGACAGATAATTGGAACAAAGTCCTCGACTCCCTCAAATCCAAGGGTTTGAAAGAGCGGCTAGTCGCCGACGTGGAGATTGATGGCAAGGTTTACCCCAACGTAGGAGTCAGGTACAAGGGCAACAGCTCCTACAAAAACCCCAGAAAGCGCAACAAAGAGAAACTTCCCTTCAACCTGAAAGCCAACCACGTCATCAAAAACCAGCGGTTTCCGGGTGGCTACGAGACCTTGAAACTCGGCAATGTGTTCATGGACCCTAGTTTTGTGCGGGAAAATGTTTCGTACGAAATCGCACGAAAGTACATGCCAGCATCGCAGTGCAACTTTGCCAAAGTGTACGTGAATGGACAACTCATCGGCCTGTACACCAACATCCAGTCGGTGGATGGCAAGTTTTTGGACGACACCTACGACACGACCGATGGCAGCTTCTTCAAATGCGACCCCGAGTGGGAAGACGTACTGCCCCCACCAACTGGCTGCAAGGAAAGCGAGTATTCCTCGCTCACTTACGTCGGTGACAACGCCAACTGCTACGGTGGCTGGTACGAATTGGAGAGCAAAAGCGAGGAAGGTTGGAAAGATTTGGTGGGCCTGATAAAAACCTTGACCCAAAACCCGGAGGCCATCGACTCGAAAATAAATGTGGATGCGACGCTCTGGATGCATGCTTTTAACCATGTTTTGGTTAACCTGGACAGCTACACCGGCCGCTTCAGCCACAACTACTACCTCTACAAAACGCCCGATGGATTGATGACGCCACTGATTTGGGACCTCAACATCTCCTTCGGTGGTTTCCGTTTGGATGGCGAAAAACAGGGCGAGCTGACCAACGAAGAACTGCAGCAATTCAGCCTTTTCACCCATTTCAAAAACAAAAATCCAAAACGCCCGCTCATCACCAACGTGCTGGCGAACCCGCTTTGGCGAAAGGTTTATGTCGGCCATTGCCGCACCATTTTGATGGAAAACTTTGCCAACGGAGAGTACCTGAAAATCGCAGAACGGTTGCAAGCCACCATCTGGGAAGCGGTGAAGGAAGACCCCAACCGCTTGTATTCCTTCGAGGATTTCGAAAAAAACCTGCGCAGCTCCACCGACATCGGCAGCACGACCATCATTGGTATCGAGGAACTGATGAAAGTGCGCACGGAATCACTGCTCAAGCACCCGCTTTTCAATGGCAAAAACCCCGTAGTGAGCGACGTCAAGCACCAAGTGGCAGGCAGCAAAGTGACCATCACCGCCAAAGTACAAGACGGCTTGAAAGTTTATCTCATGCATCGCTCCAGCCCAAAGGAACCTTTCAAACAGTTAGAAATGACGGGTAATGCGACCACCGGTTATTCCATCACGATGGATAAACCCAGCGGATTCCAATATTACCTCATCGCTGAAGGCGACCGCTTGGCCGTTTGCTCTCCCGAGCGGGCTGCCTATGTTTTTTACGAAGTGAAGTGAATTGAAAATTTAAGTGTCTCAATTTTCAATTCTCAAATTCTCAAATCCACCCTTGCCACTCATTCCACACTCCACCTATCGCCGCTCTAGGCTACTCCCCAATGGGCATTTAGAGACTATTGCCCCAACCCTCATGCGCATAGTACACGGCGTCAGTTACGAGCGGGAGCGCATCACCACATCCGATGGCGACTTCCTCGACCTCGACTGGATCGATAGCGGCAAGCGACGGCTTGCAGTACTCACGCATGGCTTGGAGGGTGATTCCCACCGTCAATATGTGAAGGGCATGGCCAGCATTTTTCGTAAAAATGGCTGGGACGTGCTCGCTTGGAACTGCCGCTCGTGCAGTGGCGAGATGAACCGGGCCAAACGCATGTACCACCATGGCGATATTGCCGACATCGGCGAAGTGGTCGAACATGCCCTAAAACGCAAATCCTATGAGACGGTCGTGATGAGCGGGTTCAGCATGGGTGCCAATATCACGTTGAAATACCTTGGGGTACATGGCCAAAATCTACCCAAGCCCATCAAAGCTGCGGTCGTTTTTTCAGCGCCGACCGACCTGAAGGCTGGGGCTGAAATCCTTGACTCGCCTTCAAACGCCCTTTACCGCAAGCGCTTCCTCTTTTATTTGAAGCAAAAAATGGTTGCAAAAAACGGTCAACATCCCGGTGTAATTGACCTCAACAATTTCAAAAAAATCAAGGTCTGGCGAGACTTCGACGAGTATTTCTCTGCCCCGCTCAACGACTTTCGGGACGCCGCCGATTTTTATGAAAAAGCCTCCGCAAAGAATTTCATGGCGGGCATTGCCGTGCCTACGCTGCTCGTTCAAGCCGTGAACGACCCCATCCTTCCGTCGGTTTGCTTCCCCAGGGAGCTTTGCCAAAAACACCCGTTTATCTACCTCGAAATGCCAGCGCACGGTGGGCATGTCGGCTTCTGGCAACCGGGCAAAGAACATGCTTGGTCGGAGGAACGGGCGATTGATTTCCTCCGGCAGCTTGGCCACCAATAAACCAATTGGCCACAAAAACCACATCGTCGGTTAAAAAGTAGAAAATGAGTTCACAATTCCGTACCCCGCTGATTATCAGCGCATTGTTACTGCTGTTACTTCCAAAAAATTCAAGTGTGGAGGCACAATCGCTGCCAATTGCATTGGATGGGCAATACGAGGACTGGACGAACGAAGCCGTTGAATTTGAGGATGCGGTTGGTGATGCGCCTGGGCTAGATCTGCTGCGTATCTCGGTGGCTAATGACGATAAATTCCTGTTCATTCGTCTCGAACTGGACGACGAGGTGGTGCTCACCGACGACAACGACCTGAAACTTTTCATTGATGGTGACAAAAACAACCTGACCGGGCTGTCCATCAACGGCATTGGGGCAGAATTGGAATTGCGGTTGGGTGACCGGGAGGGCGTTTTTTACATTGGCAATTCTTCTTGGTTTTTGGATTTGGAGGATGTGGCGTTCCACAACCTGCCCAATTTCAGCAGTACGGTTTTTGAGATTGCTATCGGCCGGGATGTGCTTCCCGACGGCCAAAACCCGCTGTTCACAGGCAACGAAATCCGGCTGTTGTTGCGGAACGGA
The DNA here is from genome assembly GCA_964442355.1 of uncultured Saprospiraceae bacterium. Classification (GTDB taxonomy): domain Bacteria; phylum Bacteroidota; class Bacteroidia; order Chitinophagales; family Saprospiraceae; genus UBA6168. The sequence goes on from CAYTZS010000174.1 coordinate 10,090, forward strand.
AGCACAGGCGATTGGATGCCCAACCAAGGGCTAACCTTCAGCTACCAATTTGACAACAGCCCTACCCCACCCTTCCAACCCATTGATTTACAAAAACTTAGCCCCAGCCATTTACGTATCTTGACTTGGAACACCCTCTCCGATGGCCTACTCGACAACGACCGGAAACCGCTTTTCCAGCGGGTGATATCCGTGCTGCAACCCGACATCGTCACCTTCAACGAATGCTGGGACATGACCGCCGGGCAAGCTGCTACCTTCATGAACCAAGCCCTGCCACTCGGAAATTTTCAGACGTGGCACGGCGTGAAACTGGACGCTGGCAACATCACAGTCAGCCGCTACCCCATCCTTCAAAACTGGGAATTTTTTCCCGGTCACCGCCTGACTGCTTCGCTGATTGACTTGCCAGATGCTATTTTTGAAAAAAACATGCTGGTCATCAATGGCCACCTACGTTGCTGCAACGCCAATAGCGAACGGCAGCTGGAAGCGGATGCTTTCGCCAAATTCATCCTCGATGCCAAGACGGCGGGTGGCACGATTGACCTGCCCGAAGGCACTCCATTCGTGCTTTCTGGCGACATGAACCTCGTGGGCGATGGGCAGCAGCACAGCACACTCGTGACAGGCAATATCGTTAACGCCAACATTTTCGGCACTGGCGCTCCCCTCGATTGGGACGGCACCGACCTGCTGGACTTGGTGGCACTCCAAGCCGACCAGCCCTTTGCTTACACCTGGAAACAGCCGGGCAGCCAGTATCCGCCTTCCCGATTGGACTACCATATCTGCTCGAACAGCGTGCTGGATATTGAAAAGGCGTTTACGTTGCAAACGCAAATCATGTCGTCCGCAAGATTGGATACCTACGGCTTGCAGGCGTACGATACGGAGGGTGCTTCAGACCATCTACCGAAAGTAACCGACTTCTCGCTGAAAGCTGCAACAGCAAGCTACACCCACCAACAGCCAGTGGTTAATATCAGCATTACGCCTAACCCAGCCACGCAGTTTGCAGAAATTGCTTGGACAAACCCAGCAGCAGGTGAAGTCTATTTTTCAATAAAAAGTATGGATGGAAAGCTGCTAAAACATTGGACTGTATGGCATCCGGCAGGCTCAGTGACGGAGCGAGTGGAATTAAATAGCTTGCCACAAGGCAATTATGTGCTGGAAATGGTGTTGCCTAATTTCAAGGTAAGCAGGATGTTCGTGAAACTAGATTGAGAACTAGGCTTAAACATTAATCATCCCGAATTTTGAGCAAC
>CAYTZS010000175.1:0-11220 GCA_964442355.1 uncultured Saprospiraceae bacterium
CAAGGCCACCGGGGTTGCCGGGGCCTGCTCCCCGAAAACACGGTACCGGCCTTTCTGAAGGCCCTTGATTTTCCGCAAGTCACGACGCTGGAGCTTGACCTCGCAGTCTCCAAGAACCACGAACTCATCGTCAGCCATGAACCCTGGATGTCGGAGGGCATCTGCACAAAACCCGATGGCACGCCCGTGACCAAAGCCGAGGCGATGTCGCTGAAAATCATGGACTTGACCTACGAAGAAATCAAGCGGTACGACTGCGGCAGCCGGGGTAATGCCCGATTCCCGCAGCAGCAGCCGATGCCAGTACACAAGCCTTCGCTGGAAGATGTGGTAGCGGCCGTGCGGAAGCATTGCGCCGAAAAAAACATCCCGATGCCCCGCTTCAACATCGAAATCAAGAGCCACCCCGATGCTGACGGCATTTTTACGCCTAAAATTGATGACTTCGCAAAGCTGGTGGTGGCTGAGTTGGAGCGATTGAAAATCAGCCAGTTGTGCTGCGTGCAATCCTTCGATGTACGGGCCGTGCAGTCGGTGAAAAGACTGGCGCCACAAATGACGCTCGCCCTGCTTGTGGAAAACAAGGACGGCTACGAAAAGAACCTGCAACTGCTTGGCTTTCAGCCGAATATCTACAGCCCCGATTACAAATTGTTGAGAAGAAAAGACGTGAAAGCGCTGCACAAACTGGGCCTGAAGGTCATTCCCTGGACGGTCAACGACGTCAAGGAAATGAAGAAACTGCGCCGTTGGAAGGTGGACGGCATCATCACCGATTACCCGAACCTCATCGAGGCAGCTGAAAACTAGGCGACAGACCTGCTTCAAACGACTTCCCGATTTGACCGAATTTCCTACTTTGGCAGTAAAATCAGCGACAATGAATTTGTACCGAAATGTCCTCCTTTTACTGGCCGCTCAGTGTTTTGCCCTTGCCGTAGCCGCCCAATCCGCCCGTGCCTACGAAAAGGCGGGAGACAAGGCATTTGCCGAAAAAGACTACTACGCCGCTTTCGTACATTTCCGGGAGGCGATGGGGATGTCGCCAGAAGACGTCGGGCTTTGGTACAAATACGCCGAAGTAACCCGCCAGTTCAACGCCTTCGAGGAGGCAGAAAAATACTACACACAAGTCTGGAAAAGCGAGGAGGCTGCCAAGTTTAGGCTTGCCCCATTTTGGCTGGGTCAGGTAAAAAAATGCTTGGGGAAATACCGGGAAGCCAGCGAAGTTTTTGAGGATTTTTTGGCAAAAAGCACAGAAACGGACTACTATACCGACTGGGCGAACAATGAATTGAGTGCCTGTCGTTGGGCGCTGGCAGACTTGCCCAGCCCATCGAACAAAACAGCACGGATTGAGCACCTAGACAAAAAAATCAACACGCCGTTCTCCGAGTTTGGGGCGGTGCAGGTGGGCAGTACGACCTACTACTCCTCTTTCCGATTTGACTTCCCGGATGACCCGAACACCCCTGAACGAAAGCTCTCGAAACTGCTCACTTCCGAGAAACTGGCCAAGGGGAAGTTGATGCCCAGCAATTTCAATGAAGACAAAAAACTCACGGCCCACGCCACTTTCAGCATGGATGGGCAGCGGATTTACTACACACTTTGCGAGTACGTGAACGCCTCCGACATCCGCTGCGAAATCGTTTACCGGGAAAAAGACAAGCGGGGAAAATGGGCCAAGCAGGTCGTCAAACTACCCGAAGTCATCAACCGAAAGGGCTACACGGCTACCCAACCCAGCCTTGGTTTCGATTCGCTGGCGCAAAAAGAGGTGCTTTTCTTCGCCTCTGACCGACCGGGGGGAAAGGGCAAGCTCGACATTTGGTACTGTGAATTGGAGAAGGACAAGTTCTTGGAACCGAAAAACCTAGAAGTGGCCAATACGCCCGAAAACGACATCACGCCGTTTTTTCATGGCGCTTCGCAAACGCTGTTTTTTAGCTCCGACGGACGCAGTGGGCTGGGTGGCTACGATGTTTTCAGCATGGAAAAAGATTCGGTTTGGGGTGAAACCCGCAACCTCGGCAAGCCTGTCAATTCCAGCTACCACGATATTTATTACTCCCTTGAAACAGGCGGCATGGAAGGCTTTGTCTCGTCCAATCGACCCGGCTCGTTTTACCTCGACCCCGACAACAAGGCTTGCTGCCACGATATTTTCCGGGTGATTTACGAAGAAAAACCGGAGGTGCCAGTGGGAACACCACAGCCGCCCTTGACGCTTGAACCACAGCCGCCCATCCCGGTTTTCGAGAAGCTGGAGGATTTCCTGCCGCTTGCGCTCTACTTCGACAACGACGAACCGGACAAACGCACGAACCGCACCACCACCAAAAAATCGTACGGTGAAACCTACGAGAAATTCTACCCCCGGAAGAGCGAGTTCATCGAGCAGTACACAAAACCCATCAACGACGAAGGCGAGGTGGATGAAGCGACCTTGAACATTTCCGATTTTTTTGAGGAAGAAGTGAAAAAGGGCTTTGACCATCTTGCGCTTTTCAGCAAAATCCTGCTTCAGCGCCTTGAAAAAGGCGACCGGGTGGAAATCGTCATCAAAGGCTACACCAGCCCCAGGGCCAAAACGGACTATAACGAGTACCTGGCCCAGCGCCGCATCAGCAGTTTGCGCAACCACTTCCTGACTTGGCAGGGCAGCGTTTTTGAACCTTATCTGAAAGCAGAAAACCTGGTCATCACGGAAGCGCCATTTGGCGAAAGCCAAGCAGCCACGGGCATCAGCGACGATTTGTTCGACGAGCGAAACTCGATTTACAGCGTTGGCGCCTCCAGGGAGCGGCGGGTGGAGATTATTGAAGTGAAATGAGTGGGTGGGCAATTTTTTCAAAATGATATTAACTTCGCCGCTAATTTGAAGGGTTGGCAGCACCTGCCCTTTTTCCATTCACAAATCCAAAATCAAGACAAAATGAGCAAGAAGATGGTGTTCACATTGGCAATCGCTATTGGTTTGATTGCCTGTAAAAATGAATCAAAAGACAGTTTTCAAAATGTAGAGGCCAACGCTGCCGAAGTTCCGGCCAACGCCTCGCCAATGGAGCAAATCAAAGCCGTAGCCCTTGAAGAAGGCGATATCATCGGGCGCACGAAACAATCGTTCATTGCGCTGCAAGAGGAGTACAAAAAAGCTTCGGGCAAGGTACCCGGCATTGGCGAGGTCAATGTTTTCGTGGACGACAACTTCACCTTGATGATTGAGAACAAAGCCGACGGTCATGTTTACCAAACTAAAGTAAACCTGAAAGACCTTGACGGCGAGCAAGGCGGCCTCTCGCTGATACCGGACGACGGGCAGAAAATTAAATTCCCAGGCTTAAAGCTCAATACAAAAGGTGGGAAAGCCGCAGTGGAGCACTTAACGGACGGAAAACAGGTCAAAACGGAAAACTTCTTGGAAATCTATCTGGCCGACAGGCCAAGCATCGAGAAAGTAACGCCTGCCATCCTTCAAGGCATCAACATTGCCAACGACAAAATGCCAAAATAACGACCGAATTTTGAGCATATGCTGGTTCAAAAACCAACAAATAATAACGGCGGCGGCATCGAAGATGCCGCCGCCGTTATTATTTGTGAATCTTCAAAAGCACTTACCCGCCGTACACGATTTTCCAAATCTTCCCTTCGACGGAATCACTGACGTACAATGCCCCGTCTGGACCGATGGCCAAACCGCATGGGCGGTGCTTGGCATCGCCGGGCGAGGGGATGGGCTTCACGCCTGCAAAGCCGTCGGCAAAAGGTTCCCATTGCCCTGCGACCTTGCCATCCTTGAACGGAACGAAGACGACATAGTAGCCTTTTTGCTCTTTCGGAGCACGGTTCCAAGAACCATGAAAAGCGATAAAAGCACCATTTTGGTATTGCTCCGGGAACATTTTCCCATTGTAGAAAATCACGTCATTGGGGGCCATGTGCGCAGGAAATGCCACGATAGGGTCTTTCGCTTGGTCGCAGCGGCCCGTCTTTTTGCCGTCGCCGCCGTACTCTGGCGAGAGCACTTTTTCGTTCAGCATCGGATCGAAGTAGCAGTAGGGCCAGCCAAAGAAGTCGCCTTCGTTGATTTGGAAAAACTCCTCGGCGGGCAGCTCGGCGTTCTGTTCTGGCGTGTAGAGGTCAGGCCAAAACTCCGACAATTGGTCACGGCCATGCTGCATGGCAAAAAGGCCATTGGTGGCAGCGTTCCATGTCAGGGCCACGGCATTGCGGATGCCAGATGCGTAGCGCTTGCCGTCTTTGGCTTGCTGTGCAATCTTGTTGGCATCAAAACGCCAGATGCCCGCATGGTTGTCGAGCAGGGGGCAGGGATCTTGGCCACGTGAGCCAGCCGAACGGTTTTCGATTTGGCAGGCATTGCTCGGAGCGCCGATGTTCACGTAGATGTTGCCTGTGCCATCCAAAGCCAATGACTTGGAAGCATGTTCGTTTTGTACGGGGAAGCCACCAACCAGCAGCACCCTCGTGTTTTCGTCGGGCACCAGTTGACCGGGCTTAAGGTCGTAACGGAAAACGGCATCGTCGGAGGAGCAGTACAGGTGGCCGCCTTGTATCTCCATGCCTGTACCGGTGTTGGAACCAAAATATTCGGTGATGTCGGCTTTGCCGTCGCCAGTCGTATCACGCAGGGCAGCTATGCCTTTTCCGCCGCTGAGGGTGTGCATTTGCACATAAACATCGCCATTTTCATTGACGGCGATGTGTCGGCCACCTTCGCCGAGGTTTTCGGCAAATACCTGCGCCTTGAAGCCTTGTGGCAGCGTGATGCTGGCGTCCACATTGGCTGGGGCATCGGTTGTGGGGTCTGTTTTGGCGGTTTGAGGCTGGTCGTTTTTACAGGAAAAAAACGCCAGCGAAAGCAGCAAGAAGTAAAGTCCTTTTTTCATTGAAAATCAAATTGTTGAAGTGAGTGTTTGCAGCTTAGGCGGTTTCGAGGGCCATGTTTTCCTTAACGGCGTTCCACACGTATTTTTTGTTGAGCTTGTAGTTTTCCAAGCGGTTGTGGTAGAAAAACAATAGTTTGAAGTCTTGGCTGGCGAGGTTGCCATCTTCAAATATCAATGGCTTTTCGATATGGTAAACACCGAGGTTGCGCACGCCATCCTTCAGCAATTCTTCCGCCTCGAAATACACTTGATTGGACAGCTTGATGGCACCCTGCTTGTTCATTTCGATCAAGATTTGCTTAGTTTGCTCCACGATGTCCAGCATCATTTCTATAGGAAAAACAAAGTCGTCGGGTGGAAGTCGAAGCACCCCGAACAGGTCGAGGTGACTGTGCAATCTTTTCAAGATGTTGAAGGCTGCATAGGCCACGATATGGCTCGTCAGTACGATGTTTTCTTTGTGGTACCGTTCTACCAACCGCTCAGCCAGCATGATGGTGTACTCCTGCTCTCGCTGTAGATTCTCGGTGACTTGCCCTTCCGCTTTAAAATAATCTACGAGGTTGACGGGGCGGTTGAAGCGGTCAAAGCTGTTGCCGTTCTCGTCCACGAAATTGCCCATCACGTCCATCGGCTTGCCAAAGGACAGCGTGATTTCGGAAGGCTGCGAGAAGAAGGTCCAGCCGAACTTCAAGATTTTGCGCAAGCTGTAAAACTCGTCCTTGGAGCGGAGGTAGCGCTCTTTGCCCACGAAGCTGAGGTATTGTTCAATCAGATATTTGGCCTCCAGCACGAAGTGGTAGCTGAGCACCAGCGGCACGATGAATATTTTTTCGTCCTTCCCTTTTTGGAAAATGCTGCGTTGTGCCTCCATCGCCGTGCCAAGCAAGCCCATTTTCAGTTTGTCCTCCAATGCCCCGGAGCGGCTTCGGGTGCCGCCTGGGAAAAACAGGCTGTTCGTGCCCCGCTGGATGGACAGGTTGGACATGGATTTCAGCGTTTCGAGGTAGATGGGGTTTTTCTTGCGGCGGTCCACCCGGTAAGCCCCCAAGCGGTTCATGAAGTAGGCAGTGTAGCCGGTGTTGTAGAGGTTAAGGCCGGCGCCGTAGGAGAACGAAGGCAAGCCAACGATGGTGTCCATGGCATAGCCGATTAGCATCGAGTCAAGGTTGGAGGAGTGTGTGGGCACTATGACCACGGTGCCTTTCGTCATGAGGGAACGCAACTTTTCCACTTCGCCTTTCGTCAGCAGGCGCTCGTACACCTTGTATTTAGTGCCAAAAATCCGCTTCATGTTCCGCCCAGCGGCGGTGTTCAGTAGGCGGTTGAAGAGGACAGTCAGGAACTTTCGGGCAAACAAGAAAGTGGGAATCCGAAACGTACCGACAATTTCATCGCTGTAACGGTGGATGACCCGGCGCAGCAGCTCTTCTTCCCTTGCCCGTTTTTCTTCGTCCGTGAGCTGCTCGTCCGGCTTGCCAAAGAGTTTTTTGCTGATTTTTTTCCAAAAAACACGGTCTTGCGGCGGGTCAACTTTCCAGGGTTCTTCCTTCATGCGGATGCGCTCCATGTAAACCGTCTTGGCAATCACGTCGTCCAAGTCGTCGCTGTGCAATTTCAGGATTCGCTTGTAGGTGTACTCGTCAATCTCCTCAATCAGATTCTTGCGGTCAGCCAACAATTTGTAAATCGGCCACCGCTCCATGTCCGGTATTACGTGCGGATATACTTTTGAACCCTCTGTCATATTGGTTGAACTTGTTGAATTGGGAGATTAGGGAAGTGGCAATCAGGGGAATTGGTCATGTTCGGAAAATAGATTTGCTGGTTGAACAATAGCCGGGCAGTTCAGCCAATCCTACACTAATTCACCGCTTCTATTTGGCGGATTTCTGGAATCTTGTTCTTGATGGCCACTTCGATGCCGGCCCGCATGGTCATCAAGGACATGTTGCAATTTTGGCAATTGCCCAACCATTTGACCTGAACGGTCATGTCGTCCGTAACGTCAACGACTTCGATGTTGCCACCATCGGAAACCAAGTGCGGACGCACATCGTCCAGCGCTTCGTTGATTCGTGAAATGAGGTCTGACTTTTCTTGTGTCAACATGTCGCAATAATTTTTGATTTAGCTACGCTTGAACAACTGCTGAAGCGGGGTCTGGGTTTGAAAAACCTGCAAAAAGAACGCATTTGCCACTTCAATCACTGCCTATTTTCTTGAACATCAAATGGTTGTGGTGCGTCTCAAAGCCTAGTTTTTTGTAAAAACGGATGGCTTCGTTGTTGCCTTGAACCGTTTCGAGCATGAAAGCTACGCAATCCATTGCAGGGTTGGACGAAAGGTGTTCAAAAAATTGAGCGCCGATGCCAATGCTCCTGAATTCAGGCTTGACAAAAAGCTCGTCCACATAGCCAATTTGCCCCGAAAACTCGTTGCTCCAGAATCGGTTGACGATGGCATAGCCAGCGATTTCGCCCGATTTTTCAAAGATAAATAGCTGCCCTGAACTACCAGCCTCCGTCAGTTTTTCCACCGAAAGCGCTACTTTTTCTCGATTCATGTGAGTGGCTTGTTTGCCATCCTTTGAATAAAGGCCAAGTACCATAGTAGCCAGTTCATCAAAGTCCGCTGGTTGGTAGTTTCTGAAACTGATTTCCATGTTTTAGCCAGCTACTTGCACCACTTTTGTCGGCTCCTTGAACTCGTTTCGAATGGCAATTTGCCGAATGGTGTTCTCAGCGATTTTCATAAAAGCCTGTGCCACAGGCGATTCCGGTGTGGTGACCACCGGCTTGCCAGCGTCGCCACCTTCCCTGACGCCTTGCACGATGGGCACTTGCCCCAGCAGCACCGACTCTGACATGAGCGCCAGTTGCTTGCCGCCGCCTTCCCCAAAAATCGGGTATTTGCGCTCCGGCAAATCTTCTGGGGTGAACCAAGCCATGTTTTCCACCACCCCCAAAATCGGTACATTGACCGATGGCAGCAGGAACATGTTCATTGCTTTTACTGCATCCACAACGGCTACTTGTTGGGGCGTCGTGACCATTACGGCACCGGTTACGGGAACCGTTTGCACCAGCGTAAGCTGAATATCGCCGGTGCCTGGGGGCAGGTCCACCACGAGGTAATCGAGGTCGGGCCATACCACGTCGTTGAAAAACTGCTTGATGATGGCGGCAAGCCTGGGCCCCCGTAAAACCACCGCCTGTTCTGGCTCCACGATGAAGCCGATGGACATCACGGGCAGGTCGTAGGCCATCAATGGAATGATTTTCGGCTGGCCATGAACTTCCTGGATTTTTGGGCGCTGTCCCTGCAAGCCGAGCATGGTCGGAATGGACGGGCCGTACAGGTCAGCGTCAATCAAGCCAACCTTGGCGCCAAGACGCTGGAGACCCAGCGCCAAATTGACGGAAACCGTTGACTTGCCCACACCGCCCTTGCCAGAGGCCACTGCAATGATGTTTTTGATTTGTGGCACCGAGCTGCTCGTCTCCTGTGAGCCAGGTGTTTTGGCCACTACGTGTACGTTGACATTGGCGGTCGGAATCGCTTCTTTGATGGTGGCCACGCAGTCGAAAATCAGGTTCGACTTGTGCGGGCTGTTCAGCGAAGGCAGTACCAAGTTGAAATTGACATTGTTCCCATCCGTCTGAAGGTTTTCGACCATTCGGGCGGCAATAAGGTCTTTTCCAGTTGCCGGGTCTTTCACCTTATATAATGCTTCTACTATCGGTTGCTTATCAATTTCCATGTTGGGTAGTTTTTTTTGAAACTCAGCGCAGCGTAAACACAACTTTTCTTTTTGGTTGGCCGCCAGAGGCGGCCAACCAAAAAGAAATTGATTTTTGCCCGGCAAATGTAAAATGATTTGCGGACGTGAGCCTGTGCTTTCAGATTTCGCTGAACGGAAGTAAATCTCAAATCCGAAATCGTTTTACCTTTGCCACCATGAAATTGCATCGAGACCTCAACAACCTGCCACAGTTCAGGAATGCGGTAGTCACCATCGGCTCGTTCGATGGTGTGCATTGCGGTCACCGTAAAATAATCAAAAAGGTCAAGGACCTTGCACTTGCCACAGGCGGTGAAAGTATCATCATCACTTTTCACCCGCACCCCCGTCAGATTATCTACCCAAAAGACGATACACTGAAGCTCATTTCGTCCACCGATGAGAAGATAAAGCTGTTGGAAAAAACGGGGATTGACCACCTCGTCATCGTCCCGTTCACCTTTGAGTTCTCGCAGCTCAATGCCGACGAGTACATTCAGAAGTTTTTGGTAGGCAAGTTCGAGCCGAAGCACATCGTCATCGGCTACGACCACCGCTTTGGCATGAACCGGCAGGGCGACATCAATTTCCTGCGTTGGTACGAGCGCAGTTTTGGCTACAAGGTGGTGGAAATCGAGAAGGCGGAGATTGACGAAGCGGCGGTAAGCTCCACACGTATTCGGGATGCTGTGGATTCGGCAGATTTGGCCACGGCTTCGAGGTTGCTTGGCAACTATTTTACCCTCACGGGAAAAGTGGTGAAGGGCCAACAAATAGGCACTTCCATCGGGTACCCGACCGCCAATCTGGAAATCAGGGAACAGACCAAGCTCATTCCACCCGATGGGATTTACGCTTGCTTTGCAAACTACGACGGCGAGCGCTACCCAGGCATGTTGTACATCGGCAAGCGCCCAACCCTCAAAAAATACCAGAACCGGACGGTGGAGGTCAATATTTTCGATTTCCAAAAGTCCATTTACGAAGATGAACTGACCATCGAACTGGTGGAGTTCATCAGGCCAGATGCCGAGATGAAGGATATGGAGGCCCTCAAAGCGCAGATGGCCAAGGACCAATTTTCGGCGGAACGCATTTTGCAAAATGCTGAAAAACAGGTTGTTGCGTGGAAAAACCAAGAGTTGCCATCGGTAGCCGTTGTGATTTTGAACTACAACGGGCGTAAATTTCTGGAGAAGCACTTGCCTTCGGTGATGGCAACGACCTACCCGAATTGCCAGATTTATGTCGCAGACAATGCCAGCAAAGACGATTCTGTGGCCTACCTGAAAAAGCAATTTCCGCAGGTCAAAATCATTCAGTTGGCTGAAAATTTTGGCTTTTCGAAAGGCTACAACCTAGCGCTCCAACAACTCGAAGAAGACTTTTACCTGCTGCTCAACTCTGACGTGGAGGTGCCACCCCATTGGCTGGAGCCAATGGTGGAAAAAATGCAGAAAGACCCTACCATTGCGGCCATGCAACCCAAGGTTCGGGCACTCGGCAAACCGGAATACTTCGAGTACGCTGGTGCTGCTGGCGGCTGGATTGATGCATTGGGCTACCCATTTGCCAGAGGACGCATTTTTGACACGGTGGAACGGGACAACGGACAGTACGACAACGCCGTCGAGATTTTTTGGGCATCCGGCTGCTGCATGATGGTCAGGGGGCCTTTGTTTCATGGGTTTGGTGGTTTCGACAACGATTTTTTTGCACACCTCGAAGAAATAGACCTCTGCTGGCGGTTCAAACGGGCTGGCTACAAAGTGATGTACACGCCCCGAACCACGGTTTACCACCTCGGCGGCGGCACGTTGGGCTACCACTCGCCGTACAAGACCTACCTCAATTTCCGCAACAGCTACTATACTTTGCTGAAAAATGAGGGCGTCATCAAGCTTGCATTCCTGCTGCCGCTGCGCATTTGCATGGACACGCTTGCCGCTTTCAACTTCTTGATGCAGGCAAAATGGCTGCACGCACAAGCGGTCATCGGTGCATTCTTTTCCTTCTTTTTGGCCCTAGTGCTGTTCATCAAAAAGCGGCTTGAGTTGGAGTTGTTGTTGGACCGAATTCGCATTTCACCACAACCAAACCGCCACGGAATCCTGCCGGGCAGCATCGTTTGGAAGTATTTCGTTTTGCAAAAAAAGTTTTTCAGCAGATTGTGATTGGACATCCCACGACATTTGACCATCTACAGTCACCATCAATACAACCATCGTGAAATTCCTTTCTTCTTTGATTCTGTTTTTTGCGTGCGCCATGTTGCTTTCAAGCACCTGCGACAAAGCAAAAAGAAGCGGTGCAGACGATGCCCCATCTACTTGTGTTGACAAGAAAAAAGCAGACCCCAATCGAGCCTGCACGGAAGAGTACGCCCCAGTTTGTGGCTGCGACGGCGTCACTTATGGCAACCTTTGTGAAGCAGAACGTGCTGGCGTGTTGGTTTTCACGGCAGGCAAATGCGGGGAATGCATTGACCCCAAGTAAATCAACCCCGATGGCATGTGTACGATG
>CAYTZS010000176.1:0-2593 GCA_964442355.1 uncultured Saprospiraceae bacterium
TGACAACATCGCTATTTGTGTTGATAAAAGGTACTGCAAGATACCGCTCAACGTCCATCAATTCCGATGGCAAAAGCACCTGCACCAGTTTGAATAGCTTAGTGTCTGACATAGTAACCTGATTGAACCAATAAACAACCTAGCAAAAATAGGCTAAAATCAGGAACAATCATTTACAATGAAACCTAAATTCAATTTTTTGAAATTCAGTATTTTATGAAATCTATCAAGAAGCAAATGAGCTTCAATAACAATATATTTTTGGAACAACAATAGTCCTATTGGACTTGTCTGCTAGCGCTGGGTGGTGACATCTTTGCATTATTGATTTTGTTCCTACTGAGAGAATTAAAAGACAAACATTGTCTCAGTACACAGGAAAATCATTTCCATTTTACCTCAAAATCAGAAGGCACATCAATTTACCTCATCGGTATCTGATTCAAAATCTAAATTTTTTCTGGCGGATAGGGTAAGCAAAATACACTTTATACCGCCAGATTTTTTCCTTTAAAGTAAACACAAACACTTAGAAAAGACGCTCATCCTCTTAATAGCAAAGGCGTAGCAACCAATTTCTTGGTCGTTACGCCTTTGTCATTTTGGCAAAATGCAGGGTTGCTAGAACACCAGCATCTTTTTCGTTACACCAATCCCGTTAAGCAATACCTGATAAAAATAAGTACCACTCGGCAAGTTGGACCTATCGAAGCGCACATGGTGCGCACCTGTCGGGTAGTTGCCTTCCGCTATTTTCAGGACAAAACGCCCCTGCGCATCTATCAAGTTGATAACCACATGGGCACTGGAAAAGCAGGTAAAAGTAATCGTTGTGCTTGAGCGCACAGGGTTCGGATAGTTGCCTACACCGAAGCTGTCCCAATTGCTTTCCTGCACCGGACTCACTCCTTTAAAAATAGGTAGAATGTCAAAATCCTGTAACAGGATGTCGTTCAGGTTTGTCAGCCCAAACCAATCCTGCAAAACGCTGGCGTAAACCTGCCGGAAATCGTGCTGCATGGGCACGTCAGAACTCAAATTGAGATTGCTCGGAATCTGTGCATTGTTGCCGATGACGCCGGGGTTCACGCCTTTACCAAACACGAACAGCGGGGCTGCAGCACCATGGTCAGTTCCGATGCTGCCGTTCGCAGCTATCGTGCGTCCAAACTCGGAGAAGGTCATGCCCGCAACATTGTCGTCCTTGCCCATGAGCTGAATGTCGTCCTGAAAAGCAGCAATAGCCTCCGACACCTGCCTGAGCAGGTTGGCATGGAAACCTTGGTCGGTAGCCCCCATCTCCACTTGCTCGCTGTGCGTATCAAAACCACCGTAGGAAACCACGTAAACTGGTGTTTGCAATCCCCCACCAATAAGTCGGGCTACAATGCGCAACTGATCTGCCAAGTAGTTTTCATACTGCGGAGGGTACAGGCTCGATAAGTTGCTCGGCTGTGCCTCGGCGGCATTTTTGATTACTTCGTAATACTGCTGCGACTGCTGCTGCACCAACCTGATGTACTCCAACTCGTCGCCATAAGGAGTTGCTGGGGCAGGCTCCACGAAGTCGTTCAAAAACGCGTCGTCAAAATTGTCGGCACCGCCCAAGCTCATACCCATCGGAAAAGCCGTTCCCATGAATGCCAGCGGTAGTATCGAACCAATCTGTATGGCCAGCGGATCAGGCGTGTCCGTATTCGGAAAACCATTCGGGAAATCTGGATATTCACCCTCCAAGGTACGACCCAGCCAGCCCGTGTCAAAGAATTGGTTGCTGTTGCTGGCCGTGTGCCAAATGTCCATGGAGCGGAAGTGGGAGTAGTCCTGTTCTGGGTAGCCTACGTTCTGTACGATGCTCACGAGACCGTCGTTGAACATCTCTTGCAGCCCAGTCATCGCTGGGTGCAAGCCGGTGTCTGGCACGCCATTCAAATCAAGTACCTTGTTTTCAGGTATCAAGATGTCACCGCGGTGAATGGACAGGTTGCTGTACTGGTCGAGCGGTATGAGGGTATTGAGGCCGTCGTTGCCGCCGTTCAGTTCGATGAACACCATGACCTTGCCATTGATGTTGGCAGCAGAGCCCAACATTCCGAAAATGGAATTCTTGGTCAATGGATTGATAGCAAACCCGTTATGTAGGAACGGCGTCAAGGCTGCTGTTGCCCCTGCCGTACGAAGGAATTTTCTTCTTTTCATAATCTGTGATTCAATAATGAAAGATGAATTACGAATGCTTAATTGGTTGAGAAATGACGAAGCCTAGTAGTTCATCACTCCTCAATTTCATTACGCATTCATTTAAGCCAATTGGTACTCTGGCAAGAGCAATAGATAAGCAATCATGTTAGTCAGCCTCGTGTTCACGACATTGATGGACATTGGGTCGTTCGGATTACTGGTGTAATCAAACCAAGCTATCGTCCAGTAGCTGTCGCTCGGCAGGCCGGAGAGTAGGATGTTCTTCAGCAGCGTCTTCTTGATGTCGGAGATGGGCTGTGGCAGCAGAAGCTTCACCATTTCGTCCACCAACGTGACTGGGTTGCTGGGGTCGCTGAACGAGGCAAGACCCCTTCCGCCTGCGCCTGCCAAA
>CAYTZS010000176.1:2603-11071 GCA_964442355.1 uncultured Saprospiraceae bacterium
CGCTGAACTGGCTGGCAAAGACTATCGGGTCAATTCGCAACACATTAGTGCCGCTGCTGGCGATGTTTCCAGAAAACATGGCAGCAATGAAAAAATTCCGGTTGCGGGCCGTGTCGCCGTTTATCCACATCCGGTAGTATTGCGGCACTTGCCTGAACGCCTGCCAACCTGCGACGTTGGGTGGGTCTCCAGGCAGCATCTGCGTGTTTTCAAGGACTACCCTCAGGGTGTACTTGATGGCAAAGTCGTCCCAGTAGGTATTGGAAGGAATGCTCAAGTTGAAGCTCCGCATGGTGCCAACGACAATATCCACCGGAGTTTTGATGTAGCAGCCCTTGTTCACCGCATCAAAAAAGTGGGTGCTTTTGAGCAGCGTCTCCACCACGGGTTTTATCTCGTAACCGTTGCTGCGGAACATTTGCGCCAGCGGCTGAATGACGTTTTGCTCGGCAGTAGCATCAATATTGTAGTAAACGAACCAGCGGTAAAGCTTGCGGCAGATGAACTCCGCCACTTCGTTTTTGGCAAAAATCATGTCGAGCAGCGCGTCCAATTCCGCCTCTGCGCCAGCTTGTCCAACTCCGCCAGTGATGACTGTGTTGTTGTAAAATGCGCTGAACTGCTTGTCGCCGGTATCGTGGGCATTTGAGTCGAAGGCCAAAGTGCTGGCATTGAAGTTAACCCGCCAGCCAGTGAGCACCCTGGCGGCAGCGAACACATCCTCCTCAGTGTAGTGGTCTGGGTTATCCTTGCCAATGGTGAAAAGCTCCTGCAACTCCCTCGCGTAGTTCTCGTCGGGCGCCTGCTTGCTGTTGAGGAAGCCGTTGAGGTAGTACAGCATCATGGGGTCGAGGGTGATGGCTTTCGTGAACTGCTTGAAGTTACCCAAGGCGTTTGCGCGCAGCAACTGGTTGTGGCGGTAATTGGTTTTTCCGTAAAAAATCACCGCCGTTTGCGTGGCAAAATGGTTGTGCCAAAACAGGGTCATGCGCTCTAGGATGCTCGCACCCTGCTCCACCATCAGGTTGACCCACCAGCCGCGGTAGCTCTCGATGCGGAGCCCCTCGGCGTCACCGTCGTAGTCGGCATTCACCCATGTCTGGCCAGCAGGCACTGCCGGGTCGTCGTAGTCGTACTCGTTGCTGGGGTTGGCGTCGTCGTGGTAGTTGTTCACCGGCGGGGGTGGTGGGTCAGCGGGCACGTTCAGTACGTGGTCAACAGCATCGCTCATCGTCATGCCCATGAGGAGGTCGAGGTCAGCTTTTTTCACCCCGAAGCCCGTGCGGCGCAGCAAGTGCGCAACCTGCTCTTGGTCCCAAGGCCCAGTGTAAGGCTCCAAGCCACCGTTGAGGGTGATGGTTGTTGTGGGTGGTGGCACCAGTGGCAGTTCTTGCTTGGCGAGCGGTGCCAAGGGCCTCATTTTCCCGAAAATGCCTTTTACCGTTTCGGGACTTTGCTCCCGAGCGGCCAGTTTTTGGAAAAACGACCGTCTGTTCAGCGTCGATACAGTCATGATAGAAAGGTGTTTGGTGAAATGGTTTCGTGTGGCTAATTGGTGAAGTCCATCCAGCTCAAATTGAATGGATGTGCCCTCTTGCACAAAGGTTTCAATTGAGAACGAGATTTAATGAAAAAACCCTACCGAATTTCCAGCGAAAAGAATGTTATCCTCAAAAAGCACCGATAAACGCCAATTCTGCAATTTCTGCCACAATTGTACCTTTGCCGCCATGGAATCACTCCCAGCCAAAAACGTCTGCCACGAGCCCACTTACCGTGAACTCTTCTACGCACATGCCCGACACGTGCGCAACTTCCTTTTTTACAAAGGTGCCAGCGCAACCGAGGCCGAAGACCTCGCCCAAGAAGCCTTCCTGCGCCTGTGGCGCGATTGTACCAAAGTGCCCATCGAGAAGGCTAAGGGCTACCTCTTCGCTGTGGCCGGCAACCTTTTTTTGGATGAAAAAAAGCACGAGCAGGTCGTCCTGCGATTCCAACGCCAAGCACCCACCGAGGAGGCCACTGACGACAATCCCCACTTCGACCTCGAAACCAAGGAACTGCAAGACCGCCTCGAACAGGCCATTGCCCAACTGCCTGAAAACCAACGCATTGTCTTCCTGATGAACCGCATGGACAAGATGAAGTACGCTGAAATTGCTGCCTACCTTGACCTCTCGGTGAAGGCTGTCGAGAAACGGATGCACCTAGCATTGGTGGAACTGCGTCAGATTTTGAAAGGAATTTAGCGAATGACGATTTTGGATTGACGATTGACGATTGGTGCCAGTAGGGAAAATGACCGCAAAATCGTTTACCAAAAAGAGAAAAAAGTAAAATGGAAAATACCCATCACGACGACGAACTTCTGCCAAACGGTGACGACACCCTGCTTGCCCGTTGGCTGGCTGGCGACCTGACGCCCGAAGACCTCGAAGCCTTGCGCAACTTGGAGGGCTACCCCGATTACGTCGAGATGCTGCACGCGCTCGAAGGCATGGAAATGGCCGAGTACTCCCCTACCCTCGCTTGGCAAAAATTGCAGCCGATTTTGGAAAAAGAAAAAGTGGAAAAAGAAGTGGACAGTGGGCAGTTGGACGACCACAGGGAGGACATCCCGATGACAAAAGAATCGGGCAGGCAGCCAGTGCCTGCCGATGCCGAAACAAACGTTGAATTGCCTGAACCCGCTGTGATTGTGCCTCAGACCGAAGCCAAAATCATCGAAATCACCCAGCCAAGCGCAGTCCCGACAAGCCCCAATCTTCGATATTCAATCTTCAATCGCAAATGGCTGGCCATTGCCGCTGCCGTGCTGCTCGGCGTGGTGGGCATCTGGTGGATTGCGGGCGGTCCCGGCGAAGACCAAAGCATCGCCACAAAGGCAGGCGAACAGCGGGAAGTGAAGCTCCCGGATGGCTCCACTGCCACGCTGAATGCCCTGTCCAGCCTCGATTTTTCACCAAAAACCTGGACAGACGACCGCTACGTGGTGTTGGAGGGCGAGGCATATTTCAAGGCAAAAAAAGGCAAGACGTTCACCGTTCGCACCGAGCAAGGCACGGTGGAAGTGGTCGGCACGGTGTTCAACGTGTATGCCCGCGGCGAGGAGCTGGAGGTGAAGTGCGCAGAAGGCCGGGTGCAGGTCATCAATCCCGACGAGACGGAGCGGGTGCTGCTAAAGAAAGGCGAGCAAGTGACCGTGCTTCGGGGCCAGATGCAGAAGCGGCAAGGCTTGGCGTTTTATCCCAACTGGTTCAAGGGCGAGAGCGCTTTCCGCAGTGCGCCACTGGAACGGGTTTTCGGTGAAATGGAGCGCCAGTACGGCGTTTTGGTGCTGGCGGACAGCCTCGGCGAGCGCAGTTTTTCGGGCAAATTTGTCCACAAGGATTTGAAAAAAGCGCTGAAAATGGTCTGCGACCCCATGAAGCTGAAGTACGAGGTTCGGGGCGACACGGTGCGGGTTTTCTGATTATTTTGCCACCTCTCCATCCATTTTTTATGTCTATCAAAATCCAAAATTGGTTCTGGATAGTCCTGTTTTCGGTAGCCGGAATCGGCAAAGCCAACGCACAGCAGCCCTCCCCCACCCTGTCCGCCAATTTCCAAAACACCGACCTCCGCGCCGCACTTGATTTTTTTGAAAAAAAACATGGCCTGCCTTTTTCCTTCGACGATGCGGCCATCGAAGGCGTCCGAATCACGGCGAAATTCCGAAACCTCTCCCTCCATGCGGCCATGCAGCGCACCTTCCAAGGCACTGGCCTAAACTTCGAAATCGTTGACAATCAATATGTTCTGATAAAAAAATTGGACACCTCGCCACCAAAAACCATTGTCATTCCCGAAGGGAACCAACTCGCCATCTGCGGCACCATCCTCGACGCCGAAACCAACGAACCCCTGCCCGGCGCCACTGCCTACATCAAAAACACGCCCCACGGCATCGTCACAGAGGCAGATGGGGAATTCAAGCTGGAGGGCGATTTTTCAAAAGATGACTCCCTGATAATCAGCTACTTGGGTTACGAGCCGCAAGCTCGATTGGTGCGGCCACTGCTCGTCAAACCCTGCCAAGCATACCGCCTCCGAGTTGACGTGGTCGAGATGCCCGACGTGCTCATCCGCGACTTTGCCACCGACATGATCAAGCTCGCCGACGAGGGCGGCTTTCATTTTGACAAACAGAAAATGCCAACACTGCCCGGCTGGGGCGAGCCGGACGTGCTGCGCAGCCTCCAACTGCTGCCCGGCATCAGCGCCGCCGACGAGAGCGGCTCCCGCCTAAACGTGCGCGGCGGCACTCCCGACCAAAACCTCATCCTGCTCGACGGCATCCCCATCTACCACACCGGCCATTTCTTCGGGCTTTATGATGCCTTCAACCCCTTCATCGTGGACGGGGTGGACGTGTGGCGCGGCAACTTCGGCGCGCAGTACGGCAGCCGAAACTCCAGCGTCATTGACATCACTTCCAAGCAGGGCTATGGCACGAAGGCGAGAGGGGGCATCGGCATGAACCTGCTCAGCTTTCAGGGCTACGTGGATGTGCCGTTGCGAAAGGAGCGGATGTCGCTGCTGTTTGCCTTCCGCCGCAGCTACATTGATGGGCTGCAAAGCACGGCGTACAAGAATTTTTTCAACCAGATTTTTCAAAACGGAAAAATCGCCTTGCAGGAACAAGCCGTCAACGACAGCAAGTTTGTCACTTGGAATCCGACCATCAACTTTGGCGATGCCAACCTGAAACTGCGCTGGAAGGGCAAAAAAACGCGGGAAAACGCCCTCAGTCTCTACTCCACCAACGACCGCCTCGACTACCGCTTCGCCTACGACGACAGCACGTATTTCACGGAGACGGAGGACATCATCGCCGCCAGCAACTTTGGCATGAGCTGGCAGCACAGCGCAGACTGGTCGCCCGTTTTCAAGATAAAATACAACGCCGCCGTGAGCGCCTACAAGAACGACTACACGTTCATCTGGAACGAGGAAGACCGCCAGCGACCGTTCATCTACCGCTACACGACCAACAACACGATGGACGAGTTCAACATCAACCTCCACCACGACTGGCAGGTGAGCAGCCAGCACCGCATGTCGTTCGGCTACCAGTTCAAGGCCCAGGAGGCGTCGCTGGTGTTCCGCGACACCAACGCCGTGTCGCTCGAAGGCAACCTCTGGGCGAACGACACGGTGCGCACCGGGCTGCACACGATCTACGCCGAGTTTGCGTACCAAGCCACCAAAAAGCTCGACTTCACGCTCGGCGTACGCGAAAACCATTTCCCCGCCAGGGGGCTGTACTACTCCGAGCCGAGGGCAAGCTTTAATTGGTTTCCCTTTGGGAAAAATGAGAGCGGCAACTTCAGGCTGAAGGGCGGGCTGGGACGCTACTGGCAGTTCGTTTTCCAAATCATTGATTTTGGCGACCTCGGCGTGGGCGAGCCGCTCTGGGCCTTGTCTGACGACTATATCCCCGCACAGGAACTTTGGCAGACGACCTTCGGCCTGAGTGTGGAGAGTAAGACCGCCCTGCTCGACATCGAATTTTATCGAAAAAACAACCACAACCTGACCTCCCGAAATTTGCGGCTGGAAAACAGCTTCGACCGCGGCTGGAACTTCGACGGGGAAAGCACCGCCACAGGGATTGATTTTTTGCTGCGCAAGCGGTGGCAGGGGTTCAGCACCTGGCTCGCCTACTCGCTCGGCGAAGTGACGATGCAGTTCCCCGAACTGAACGGCGGCCAGCCCTTCCCTGCCCGCCACGACATCCGCCACCGCGTCAATTGGGTCAACACGCTTTCTTGGAAAAAATGGGAGTTCGCCGCCAACCTGAACCTGCGCAGCGGAACGCCCTACTCCATCCCCAGCGTGGTGCAGGTGCCCTGCCCCGATTGCACGGCCGACTCGCTCACCTACGCCCTCCGCTTCGACCGATTGAACGCCGCCCGCTTGCCCGGCAGCGTCCGCCTCGACCTCAGTGCCACTTGGAAATGGAAGAAAAACCGCAGCCACGGCAAGGCCGGCCTCGCCATCTACAACTTCCTCAACCGTCGAAACCTACTCGACAAGGACTACCTGCTGGAAACCCCTGCCCTCGACCAGCCCCAGTCGAGCTACAACCTGAAAGAACTCTACCGCCTGTCCGCTGGGGCCACGCCGAGCGTGTTTTGGATGGTGGAGTGGTGAAATAATTGCAGATTTTTCGATTTCGGATTTCGGATTGGAGGTTCTACTTTTGGGCAAAACATTGCACATGAAAAAATCAACCAACCGTCGCCAAGCCATGAAAAATATTGCACTCGGCACCGCCACTGCACTTGCACTGCCCAGCCTTAGTGCAGGAGCTTCAATCGTAAATCGTAAATCCGAAATCGTAAATCGTTTCAATCACAGCGTTTGCCGATGGTGCTTCAGCGGCATGAAGCTGGAGGAGCTTTGCGAACAGGTGAAGCCGATGGGCATCACCTCCGTCGAGCTGACCACCCCCGACGAGTGGCCGATTTTGAAAAAATATGGCCTCACCTGTGCGCTTGGCTCGCACCCTGAGCAGAGTTTATCGGACGGCTACAACCAACCCGGCCTGCACGAGATGCTCAACAAAAGGTACTTTGACCTCGCCCAAAAAGCTGCTGATGCTGGCATTCCGACCATCATCGTTTTTTCGGGAAACCGCAAGGGGCTAGACGACAAGCTGGGCATTGATTTTTGCGCAAAAGGCTTGGAACCATTGGCCAAACACGCTGAAAAACTTGGCGTTCAGGTGGTCATGGAACTGCTGAACAGCAAGGTTAACCACCCCGACTACCAGTGCGACCACACCCCGTGGGGTGCTGAACTGGTAGAGAAAGTCGGCTCCCCCAACTTCAAATTACTGTACGACATCTACCACATGCAAATCATGGAGGGCGACGTAATCGCCACCATCCGCAAGTACAAAGACCACATCGGCCACTACCACACCGCTGGGGTGCCGGGCCGCAACGAGATTGACGAGACGCAGGAGCTGTACTACCCCGCCATCATGCGGGCCATCGCTGACACAGGCTTCAAGGGCTTCGTGGCGCAGGAGTTCATCCCGAAGGGTGCGGACAAGATGGCAGCGCTGCGAAGGGGGGTGGAGATTTGCAGTGTTTAATTCCGTCGAATCCGACGGAATTAAAGGCATCGAAATCGAGGGTTTTAATTCCATGGGTTTGCATGGAAATGGGTTTAATCCCTTCGATTTCGAAGGGATTGGATTTTAAAGTGGTGGGATTCCACCACTTTGGGGAATTCTAATCCCCTCGAATTCGAGGGGATTAGAATTAACACATCGTGTTAATGGAGTTTTAATTACATCGAATTCGATGTGATTAATCTTGTCGAATTCGACCAGATTAGAAAATCCGCTTTTCTAATCCCTTCGATTTAGCAGGGATTAAGTTTTAAAGTGGTGGGATTCCACCACTTTAAAACTAGAAGCAACAAAAAGCTTAAGAATGAAGATTTTGAATGTTTTGGGCAAAGAAATCGGCCTATTTTCTCAAACTATGGGGGATTTCATTTGCCTGACGGATATGGCAAGGGGAATGGAAGGTGAACCCAAGGATTATATCCGAAACTGGCTGCGAAACGGCTCGACTGTTGAATTTTTGGGTGTTTGGGAAAAGGTTCATAACCCAAATTTTAATTTAACTGAATTTGTCAACATCAAGTCAGAATTCACAAAAAACACATTTCTGATGTCAGTTGGCAAATGGAAGGAGATGACAGGAGCTATTGGCATTGAATCAAGGCTTGGAAAATACGGCGGCACATACGCCCACAGCGACATCGCCATTCAATTTGCCACTTGGCTCAGCCCAGAGTTCTACGTTTACCTGACCCAAGAATTCCAGCGCCTAAAAACCGACGAATCCAACCGCCTCGGCCTCGACTGGAACCTCAAGCGGCAGCTTGCCAAGGCCAACTGGTACATCCACACCGAAGCCGTGCGCGAGCACCTCGTGCCTATCATCGACTGGAACACCCGCCGCGAAGCCTACGCCCAGGCCAGCGAAGCCGACCTCCTCAACCTCTCCCTCTTCGGAATGACCGCCCGCGAGTGGAAGGCAGCCAACCCCGACCTCTCTGGCAACCTCCGCGACCACGCCACCACTGAGCAATTGCTCGTGCTGGCCAACCTCCAATCGCTCAATGCGAAGCTGCTGGAATGGGACAGCCCAAAGGAGCAGCGCCTGGAAATACTGAACAAGACTGCACGTGAACAGATGGAAATCCTCGTGAACACCAAAGCCGTCAGCAATTTGAAACAGTTGGAAAGTGGCGGAACAGGCTTGATTGAAGGTTGATGTTCAATGTTTTGCAAAAAAAAATGCAGCGCCAGTCACCCAGCGCTGCACGAGCTTAATTTCACAAAAGCGTTTCTTAATTCCTGCCGAAGTTGTAGCTGAAGCCCAACGAGACGTTCGTCCCGAATT
>CAYTZS010000177.1:0-11063 GCA_964442355.1 uncultured Saprospiraceae bacterium
CATTGCGCCCCGATGCCTACCCAGAGCTGAACGAAGTGGTGGCCATGTTGAACTCCTACCCCGGCATGAAGCTGGAGTTGGCATCCCACACCGACGCACGGGGTGGCACAGCTTACAACTTGGACCTGTCGAAGCGCCGTTCAGCCAGTGTTTTGAATTATTTGACAACAAAAGGTATTGACGCCAACCGTCTCATGCCACGTGGCTATGGCGAATCGCAATTACGCAATCGCTGCACATCTGGTGTGGCTTGTTCTGAGCGTGAGCACCAGTACAATCGTCGGACAGAGGTGAAAATTTTAGAGATTGGGGAGCCTGAAGTAGCTGGCGCAACTGGCCCAGTTGCTGACAACGTCCCCGATGCTGGCAACATCAACGACGACCCCAATGCTGGCGCACCAGATGCTGGCAAGGGTGGGCAGGAAGGAGTTTCGGTAGAAGGCGGAGAAGCTGTGCCAGTCAACAATGGTGGATATGTCACTAAATCGTTCACGGTGGTGGCAGGCACATTTGCCAATCAAGACAACGCCACAAGGCGTCACGAACTGCTCACGAAAATGGGCTATGCCAACGCAGCCATCGTGAAACAATCGAGAAGCGGACTGTATGCCGTTTACGTCAGCACATTTGACGCTAAGTCCGAAGCTTTCGGGTTGGTGAAAAAGCTGGCAGGGCAGCAGTTGAGCGCCTATGTTATGAAACAATGATGGGTGGTGAGTTATGAGTTATGGAGTTGACTGAACCCCGATAACTCATAACTCAAATCTCATAACTATTAAACCAGCCTCTGCTGGACAGCGAACTTAACGAGTTCAGTGCTGGAATTGAAATCTAGTTTGCGAAGAATGTTTTTCCGGTGTGTCTCGACCGTGTGCTTGCTGATGTAAAGCGTTTGGCCGATACGCTGGCTGCTGAGTCCACGGCTGATGAGCACGAGGATTTCCTGCTCCCTGCGGGAAAGACCCAGCCGTTTGCGGAAGTCGTCGGGCAGCACAGTGGCGTGCTCGGTAGTAGGTGCAGCATCGGTTTGGGCATGAGCGACCATCGTCACATGGATCTCACCTTGAAAAACACACTGGATGGCTTCGGCCATTTCTGCAGGAGTTGCAGTTTTGGGCAGGTAGCCAGCAGCGCCTTCATGGATGAGCGACCGAACTAGGTCTGGGGTGTGGTACGAAGAGTAAACCAAGACCTTGACCCAAGGGGCATTGCTTTTCACCCAGCTGATGTTTTCGTAAAAATCCTTGCCGGGCATGTTGAGGTCGAGGAGGAGGACATTGGGCTTGGCCAAGAGCATTTTCTTTGACAGCTCGTCGCCAGAGGAAGCTACCCCAACTACCTGAAAAACTGGGTGGTTGGAAAGAACACAAGACACGCCCTGAAGTATCATAGGGTGGTCATCGGCAATAAATACCTTAATGATTTGTTGATGCTTGTTCATGGGAATCACTTTAAGTTAAACAAAAAAAACATAACGCCTGTGTTCTGAATAGTAGTGGAAAATTTCGCAAGAGTGCCGAAGAAATGCGGCTTAGCAACGATAGTTGCGTCCATTGTTGAAGCAGTTTTTGAAATGAGCGAGGGTCTTGCTGCTTCGAAGGTAGGATGTCGTATTTAATCGGTTCTTGAAAACTGGCGCAAGATAATCAATCGCGTCAATCCACAAAAATTATGAAAAAAAACGCAATTCGTTTTTTTGGCTGAGACAAAACCCATTTCAAAAATATTAGAACAAACTTCTAGGACATGATAGAACAAACCAAAACTACAGAGCAGCTGAACAAAGAAATCAATATGTTGCGCCGGGAAAACAAGCAACTTTCAGCGCAGCTTGCCTTTCACAAGAAGGTGTTTCAGGAAGTGAACCTAGCCCTTGTAGCTGCGGGCGGTACCACGATGCTGCGCCAATCCCCAGATGAGGTGGTGAGCAAAGTCGTCGAGGAAAACCAGTTCTTGAAGAGTAAACTGAAGTTATTCAAACTGACGGAACGGGAAAAAGAAGTGTTGAGACTCATCGTACATGGCCATACCTCCAAAGAAATTGCCGATACCCTTGGCATCAGCAAGCTGACAGTGGACACCCACCGCAAGCACATCCAACAGAAACTTGGTGTGACAAAACAGATAGATTTGCTCAAACTCGCCATGCAATCTGGCATAGCTTGATGCGCCAGTTTTTGCACCAAAAAGGGCAAAACATGGGAAACTTTCCTGTGCTTTGCCCTTTGTTTTTTTAGGTGGTGGCAAGCGTTAGGTTCATTCGTTCACCGTTTACTATCCACCCTCCACCATGATTTAGCATGAACCAGCAGAAGAAAATCAATGCCTATTGCGAAGCGCACACCACGCTACCGGTGCCCGAACTTTACGAACTGGAGCGGGAAACGTACTTGAAAACGCTTTCGCCACAGATGATAAGCGGCAAGGTGCAGGGGCACTTGCTCTCCCTGCTGGCCAGCCTCGCCAAACCCAAAATGGCTTTGGAGATTGGCACATTCACAGGCTATGCGAGCATTTGCATCGCAAAGGGACTGCCCGAAGGTGGCATGTTGCACACCATCGAAATCAACCCTGAACTGGCGTCCATCAGCCGCAAGTATTTCGAAAAAGCGGGGTTGTCAGGCAAGATAACTGCACACACGGGCGATGCCCGTTCGGTCATACCGACCATTGATGGGGGCTTTGACTTCGTTTTCATGGATGCTGCAAAGTTCGACTACCAATTTTACTACGAATTGGTGGTCGAGCGGATGAACCCCGGTGCGTTGCTGGTCGCTGACAATGTGCTCTGGGATGGCAAGGTGGTGGCGAAATCCGGTGATGCCGATACCCTCAACATGGACGCTTTCAACAAGCTGGTACACGACGATACACGGGTGGAAAACGTGATGCTCCCCCTTCGGGATGGCATTTTGATTGCCCGAAAAAAGTAAAAAGTGGTTTTTTGAAACGTTCCTTATCCAGTTTGCAACTCAGCGAATTCATTTTTGGAAAATGAATTCGTACATTTACCAAGCAAATTCAAGTGACATTGTCCCCGATAAATGGGGTTTGCTTTTTCCTCCCGAATCAAATTTGTCACGGCTGGCAGCATTTCAACCTGCCAGTAGATTATTTTTCAACCAAAAATTCAGTGCATGGAAAAGCAAGTGATTCTACTTTGTTCGCTGCTCTTTTTGACGACGAACCTTCGGGCGCAGGTGGATGGCCTGCCCACGAACCCCGTGCCGGGCAAGTGCTACATCCGCACGGTAACGCCTGAGCAGTTCGAGACGAAAGAAAAGCGCATCTTGACCCGTCCCGCTCATGTCACGTTCACGAGGGTGCCTGCCGAGTACAAGACCATTGAGGAAAGGGTGATGGTGAAACCAGCCTCAAAAAGGTTCATCGCTCACCCAGCTGAGTACAAAACCGTGACGGAGACCATCGAAGTCGAGGCACCGTACAACGAAATCGTCGTGACGCCCCCGAAGTTTGGGTTGAAGTCGGAAAACATCGAGGTGCGCCCGAAAGTGTCCCGCATGGAGTGGAAGACTTCGATTGAAAACTGCAACTCTCCTGACCCTCGTGACTGCATGGTGTTGCAGTACGTGGAGCACCCGGCCGAGTTCAGAAGGGTAGAGGTACAGACCCTTGAAAACAACGCCACCTACGCCAGCGCTCCGAAGGGCGGCAAAACCATGACCATCACCCGTCAGGTCTTGGTCAGGGATGCCTACTGCGAAGAAGTGGAAGTGCCTGCCGAGTACATGACCGTCACCAAACGGGTGCTGGTGAAGGACGAAACGGTGGTAAAGGTCGAGGTGCCCGACGAGTATTCCGTCGAGACGGTTGATGTCTTGAAAGACCCCGGCGGCGTCGAGAAATGGGAGGAAATCGACTGCGCCCTCACCGAGAACAGTGAAATTGCCATCAGCTATGAGCTTGGCAGTGCCCGCCTCACCGCCGAGGCCAGAACCGTCATTGATGCAAGGCTCTTGAAGTTGATGAAAGACAAGCCGAACATCCGTGTCGAGATTGGCTCGCACACCGATGCTCGTGGTGCTTCTGCTGCCAACCTGACCCTTTCGCAGTCACGTGCCGAGTCGGTGGTCAACTACCTCGTGAGCCGTGGCATCCAGCGCAGCCGCCTCGTGGCCAAAGGCTTTGGCGAGTCCAAACTGAAAAACCGCTGCACCGATGGCGTAAACTGCTCCGAAGGCGAACATGCCGTGAACCGCCGCACGGAGTTTCGGGTGTTGAGCAATTGATTTTTAAGGTAATTCACTTTTTGCTATTCAACGTGAGTTATGGCAATAAGTGCTTGATAAGCAAGTCCGTAGGACTTATATCTTTGTAGAAATGCCGAAAAATGCACATCGGCGTTCCATCGGAACGCTATCTCATTTAAGATACCGCTCCGACGGAGCGGAAAATGCTGTAAATACTCAGTTCTACAAAGATACCGCTCCGATGGAGCGTTTGTAAGTAGCTATCTCACGATATTCAAAAAGGCGGGTGGACAACCCGCCTTTTTGTTTAAACCTACCAAGTAAACTCCATATTTGACCTTCTATTTCTACCTGCCTTCACGTACCTTTGCGCACCTTTTGGGCAACTTTTCGCCCAAAGTCCGTTTATCGAACATCATTTGATTTCGTTTACGCTGCACCCCAATCGTAAATTGTAAATCGCAAATCGCAAATCCAACCATGTCTCAAACAGCAGCAGACTCGTTCAAGAAACTCACCGCCCACTGCAAGGAATACGGCTTCATTTACCAATCGTCAGAAATCTATGACGGCCTCAGTGCCGTGTACGATTACGGACCGTACGGCGTGTTGCTCAAGAACAACATCAAGGAATACTGGTGGAAAAGCATGGTGCAGATGCACGAGAACATCGTGGGCCTCGACGCCGCCATCTTCATGCACCCCTCAACTTGGAAGGCCAGCGGCCACGTGGATGCCTTCAACGACCCACTCGTGGACAACAAGGACAGCAAGCGCCGCTACCGGGCCGACCAGCTCATCGAGGGTGTGATGGAAAAGCTGGAGGAAAAGGCCGACAAGGAAGTGGAGAAGGCCAAAAAGCGCTTCGGTGAGACCTTCGACGAAAAACTCTACCGGGAAACCAACCCCCGTGTGTCGGAGTACCTGCAAAAGGCCGCCAGCATCAACGACCGCATGAACGAGGCGCTGCGCAATGGCGACATGGCTGCCCTCACGGCGCTCATCAACGAGCTGGAAATCGCTGACCCGGACACGGGCAGCCGCAACTGGACGGAGGTGCGCATGTTCAACCTCATGTTCAACACCCAGCTCGGCAATATCGCTGGCGAAGAAGGCAAGCTCTACCTCCGCCCGGAGACGGCGCAGGGTATCTTCGTCAATTTCCTGAACGTGCAGAAGACCACCCGCCAGAAGCTGCCTTTCGGCATTGCGCAGATAGGCAAGGCGTTCCGCAATGAAATCGTGGCACGGCAGTTCATCTTCCGCATGAGGGAGTTCGAGCAGATGGAAATGCAGTTCTTCGTGAAGCCCGGCACCCAGCAGGACTGGTACGACTACTGGAAACAGGCCCGCCTCAAGTGGCACCTCGCCCTCGGCACTTCGCCGGACAAGCTGCGTTTCCATGACCACGAGAACCTGGCACACTATGCCGATGCCGCCGTGGACATCCAGTTCGAGTTTCCGTTTGGCTTCCGGGAGCTGGAGGGCATCCACTCCCGCACCGATTTCGACTTGACCGAGCACCAGAAGCTCTCCGGCAAAAAGCTGCAATACTTCGACCCAGAATCGAACGAGAACTACGTCCCCTACGTCGTGGAGACGAGCATCGGCTGCGACCGCATGTTCCTCGCCATGATGGGCAATGCGCTCGTGGAAGAGGCTGTTGGCGACAACACCGACGGCGAAGGCAACACCCGTGACGTGCTGAAACTGCACCCGGCCCTCAGTCCGCTGAAGTTCGCCGTGATGCCGCTCAAGCGCAACGAGACTGGGTTGGTGGCGAAGGCCAAGCACATCTTCAACCAACTGAAGTTTCACTTCCCCGGCCTGTATGATGACACGGGCAGCATCGGCAAGCTCTATCGCCGCCAAGATGCCATCGGCACGCCGTTCTGCATCACCGTTGACTTTGAGTCGCTGGAAAACGACACCGTGACCATCCGGGAGCGGGACAGCATGGCCCAGCAGCGGGTGAGCATCTCCGAGCTGGAAGGCATGATTCGGGAGCGGGTGGATATGTCGAAGCTGTTTCGATAGAAATGAGTTATGAGTTATGAGAGATGAGTGTGGGGCAGTTGGTTCTCCATTTGTCAGCGTTCATTTATCAGGATATAAAAGGGGGGTAGTGCCGGGTGGCTCTGCCCCTCTGTCGTTTATCCTTGAAAAATGAAGGTGGAGTTTCGGATATTAAAGCATGAACTGTGGTTTTTGTAAAATTGGAATTGGATTCCAGATTTACAAAAAACGGTAACTGGCTATAACCCAGAAGCGGAGGCCAGTTACGTTGCTGCCGATGGTTGCTTCTGAAGTACTTGCCATTTTAAATTGTTTTAAAAGTTAAGGTTATGGTTGAATTGTTTTATTGCTTTATGGTTGTGGGTGCAAGTGCCGCTGCGGTGAAGGCTTGCGGAAACTGCTTGGCATGTTCATACAAACCTCTTCTCCATAAGAAGAGATTTGTATGTCCGACCCTTTAAAAAGTTTGGCAACTCCCTGACTACAGAATATCCTAGTTTTTCGTAAAATAAATATAAATCATCCTTTGCTACTAAACTTATTCTGTCAATATTATATTGTTTTGCGATGGCTTCTATTTCTTTTATAAGTTTATATCCAAGCCCTTTTTTTCTAAACTTTGAGGTAATAGCAATGAAAATGATGTATAGCGTATTTCCGTTAATGTTAAAATGCAATGGGAAATTTGATATTTCAGAAAATTCCTCAAATTTTTTTTCATTCCAAATTAAACTTTCAATGTATCCAATTACAGCATTATTTTTTTTGTTTTTTACGACTAAAAAACCGTCAGGAAACATCAATCTACGTTTTATAAGGGTTTCCTCTGTTGCTGCATTTCCATGCTCAACATCTAACTCGATTTTATAGACTTGTTTTATATCTTTTTCACTTGCTCGTTCGATTAAATATTTATCTTTTCTTCCTAATAAACTAAACTCGTTAGGTTTTTTTTGAGTATTGTGTATTTTGGGCATATATCCTTCAAAATAAAAAATCAAACCGTCGCAATTTTTGTCATTTATATAATTGGTATAATATGAAATGGTTTTATTCTTTTCAGTTTTTTTTTCAAGCTTATGTTGTCCAATTATTTTTTTATCCTTTATTTCAAAAATCTTTGGGGAAACAAGTTCAGAGGGAAAGTTGATTGAGATAGAAATATTTCTAATGTTTTTTATGCTCCAATGATCTGTGTCACCAGTTTTTAAATTTATTGTATTATACCAGCAAAAATAATTTTTTATATATATACTCTCTTTAGGGGATATAGCTTTATTGAGTTTAATCTTGAATTCTTTTAGATGATTTTTGTCATTGTTGATTGATGTGTGGTTTTTTACTCCGTGTTCATCAAAGGAAACAAAATTCATGTCATCTGCATGATGGAAGCCATCAGCAGTGGTTGAAAATATCATTTCATCAATGACATAGTTTTTTTCATTTATTCCTTTTTTCTCGTATTTGGCAAAATAATTGCCTAATTCGTCGACTCTGACATTAAAAAAAATTTCATTGATGTTGAAATCATTTTTATCTTTATTGATATTTTGGTAAATTCTATCAATCACCTCATTTCGCAATATTTCGGTAGAATAAATAAATCTTGCATCAGTATGAATTAATTGAGGCAGCCAATTTTTTGACATATGCATTGGTAAAAAATAATCACTATGAGCTTTAAAATTTTCTCTATTAATTATCCTGTCTTTGTATTTCGGCGGAATGTCTAAAAATCCGACTTTTCCTGCTTTTCCACATTTTTTATTGATTATATAGCGAGTAATTTTTAAAAACCATTCAAATTTCCCATGGTCGTTGTAAATTTTACCAACTTGGTTGCTAGCCATTATATACCTAAAATCTAATTTGTGGTATAAAATAGAGCCACAAAAAATAATTGTATCAAATTTAATCACATCATATTTTTCAAGCGCTGAGAAGACAACATAAGTTCCAAAACTATGTGCAATCACAGATGGAAGTTCATCTGAGTCTTTAAAATGTTCACTGTAAAATCTACAAAAATCAACAACTATTTTATCTCTTTTTGAGGGAGTTAAGAACTTCCAAATAGAAAAATATCCATAGTCAAAGTTAACTACTTCAATATTGTGATTTTTTAATTCAGGCAGCGCTGCAAAATCTTCATCCCATCGATGCTGCCTTCTGATACCATGTACAGTGACTACCTTCATTATTTATTATTTTATACTTTTTTCAACCACCTACTTAATTGGTGCATTATCTCAATCAAGTTGCCGACAATCGAAAAAAGCAATGCACCAATCCCTATCATGTTCGTCGCCAATCCTCACTCTCCAAGTCCTAAAACGTCCTTGCAAAGACAATGGTATAACTCGGCCACGCTGTTATCAAGTAGTTTTCCCACGATGTTTAGTTTAGTAAAAAAAGCTGCGGTAAGAGAAGGGTTTCAGGGTCTTGTCTTTCCGTTGGCTTTTGTGTTCTCGGCTCAAAAATAACGCATGGTTTTTAATCTACAAGTTTTTGGGGAGGTTTTTTGTGGCTTTGCCACAACTTTATAACGCAAAGGCGCAAAGACGCAAGGGCGCAAAGGTTGTTTCATCCCGCTTTGCGTCCTTGCGCCTTTGCGTCCTTGCGTTCAAAAACCCCCTTTGCGATAAATAAAATCATTGCGTTCTTTGCCTTATTGCTCACCTAAACCTAAATGACTATGACAGAAAACGAACTAAGCCGCATCATCCTTAGTGCAGCCATCGAAGTGCATCGTGAACTTGGTGGTCCCGGCCTCCTCGAAGGCGTTTATGAAGAAGCTCTTGCCGAAGAACTTACCCTGCGAGGCATCCAAGTTGAACGACAAAAATTAGCGCCCATTCCTTATAAGGGTAAACATCTCAAAACGCCGCTCCGAATTGACTTGCTGGTGGGTGGCCTCGTTATAGTGGAAACTAAAGCTACCGAACAGAACATACCTGTTTATAATGCACAGGTGCTGACCTATCTTCGGCTCACTGGCTTAAAGCTGGGAATGCTCATTAATTTTGGGTATGCACTGGTAAAGGATGGAACGCAAAGAATTGTCAACTGGCTTTAACAAGGGTTTCTTTCAACGCAAAGGCGACAGGGCGTAATGAATTTTATATCATGCTTTACACCTAAGCGTCTGTATGTTATATTTTAACGCAAAGGCGCAAAGGCGCAAAGGCGCAAAGACGCAAAGCATGATGAAAACTTTGCGCCCTTGCGCCTTAGCGTCCTTGCGTTAAAAAAAAACCTTGCGTTCAAAACAAGCGCCCACGGCGCAAACAAAAATGGGCAGTTGACAGCCCCAAGACTGCCAACTGCCCACTGTCGAACTGCCAACTTCCATCAAGGTGCTGCCCGAATCGTCGTCGTTTCCTGAATCCAGCAACCGACGAAGTAGGAGTCGCCTTCTTTTTTCAGGCGCTGGAATAGCTCGGCTTTGTCCGGCATGTATTGGCTGTACTGCCCGATGAGCTTGTTCGCTTTGGCTGCTACGCTTGGGTCAACGGACTTTGCTTTTTGCCACTCATCAATGGCTGGCCAGACGACCACTTGGCTGTCCCAACCACGGCCTGGGCCACAGAGCGGGCCGCTCGATGCATACAGCGTGCCGATGAGGATATAAGGCTCGCCCCAGCCTGGCCGCAGTCGGGCTGCCTCACGGGCATACTGGCGGGCACGGGGGTAGTTCTTGAGGTAGGCGTAGTAAATCTGAGCGATGAGGAAGTTGTACCTCCCCTTGTCGCTGTTGCTGCTGATGTTCGGGATGGCGTCTTCGAGGCACTTCACGGCGTCACGGTATTTGCCGCTCCGCAACAGCTCGTTGCAGGTAGGGGCGTCATTGTCGTCCGGCTTCTTGCAGTTGGTGTTGTAGGCGGTGTTCACGGCCAAGAGCTTGGGGTCGTTGTCCGCACATTTGCCCCATTTCATGCGGCTGTACGTGTTGATGATGACCTCGCAGTCCTGCGGGCTGGCCTCGTAGAGCGGGTAGTATTTGTTGCTGTAATATTCGCAGGGGTAAAAATCCTCGATGGACTCCAGCGCTTCGAGGCGGGCGGGCACGTACTCGTTGATGATTTGCCAGTTCTCGCAGTCCTTGCCCTGGCATTCTGCCAAGCCTTTGGCCACTGCTTCCCGTATGATGCGCTCGTATTTTTGCGCCTCGGCCATGGGTATTTTTTCTTCCTGTGCCAAGTCAACGAGCAGCGAAGTGAACGGGTTCAGCACGAAGTAGCGGGGCTTGTCGCCATCCATTTCGATGGATTTTTTGAAAAGCTGGTACTGCTCCAGTTTCGAGATGCGGGTCGGGTACTTGAAGAAGTAGTCGAACGCTTTTAGGCCGGTGACGTGGCCGCCGTCGCCCATGCACTTCTCCATTTCATCGTAGATTTTGAAAATCTCGGTGAGGTACTCCTCCTTTTTGGTGGAGTCCACTTCCATGAAATGCTCGTAGAACTTGATGCCGTCGGTGTAAACCGTGGAGCGTTTGCCATCGGCGTTGGGGGCGTTTTTGTAAACGTACTGCCATTTTGTGAAAGCGCCGTCCCAGTCCTTCTGCTTCAGGAAGTCCTTGTACAGCACAAACTCGTCCAGCGCCTTGTCGGGGCTGATGGCATCATCGAAGGTCTTGCAGGGCTTGTTGGGGTCTTTTGGCATTGGCGTGGTGTTGCCAGCGTTGGTGGTGGGTTGCGATGCCTTGGGCGTGCAACCAGCGAGCAGCGCCAAGATTAGCAGCGGAAAAAAAAGTCTAGTTGTCATAAGCGATTGATTTTTAGGCTTTTGCATAGCGTTTTGATATTTACCACAAAGCAACAAAAAAGCCCCGTTTTA
>CAYTZS010000178.1:0-10893 GCA_964442355.1 uncultured Saprospiraceae bacterium
AAACGGAGCTCCAATGTACAACATGCACAGTACCATGAAGGCCACGTTTTGGAATGGCTTTTCGGAGGCAGAGAACAGTTCGTAGATGAACGCCAAGAAGATGAGCGGAAAGAACAACACCGAAGTCAAGATGACAAATTTGTCGTTGTTGTCCAGCGCAATGTGCATGATGGATGCCAGCACAAACGGTGACATCCCAAATGCCAATCCGATGAAGATGCGTATCCAGTCACGCCGGGTGTTGTGGACAAGTACCAAGTTGAGGTATTCCCAGAGGCAGAGGGTGGTGATGATGGCAAAAAGCAGGATGAACGACATCTTTCCGATGAACAGCCCAACGAGCATCACCAGCACAAAAATGACGGCCGTGGCCGCCCTTCGAGTTAGTCCTTTCATTAACAAATTTCAAGTTTCAGGTTTTGAGCTTTAGGCGTCGAGGTTTGTAGCAGCTCATGGCCCAAGCTCAGGTCTCAAATTAGTTCAAGTATGTTTTCACTCTGTCCACCATGGCATCAGGTGGTATTTCCCGGTCTAGGCAGTCCCGCATGACGTTGACAAGGTCGGAAACCAATTCTGGTCTGAAGCCGAGCTTGAAGCCCACATGGTAGCAGATAGCTTCTTCCTCTGTGTGGATGGTTTTATCGGCCCGCATCATGAAGAGCAGGTAGTACAGCACGTTCATTCGTTCCTGTTCATTGGCTGGGGGTTTAGTTTCGTAGGCTTCGGGGTTGAGGCGAATGGCAGCCACTTCTGCATCCGAAAGCCCGAAATTCTTGCTAACATGGGCAAGGTATTTTTTTTCAACGACGGAAAAATCCTTGTCGGATTGTGCTTGGAGCACCAACAAAGAAATGATATACTGTTTTAGCTGCAATTCGTGTTCAGGAGCACCGAATTCCATTGGTCCGATTGTTTTTTTAGCAAATGGAAAAATTGTGGTCGTGAAAGTAAGCCTTTTTTAAAAATCCACGTAAAAACTGTCTAGCAGCCATTTTAGTGCTGCTGATTTGGTGTTAGGCACAGGTTTTTTCTTTGAACAAGAAAGGTAAAAATAGGTAGTGCTTGGCAGATTTAGAGTGTCTTAAAAAATGCTTATAGATGTCTTTTAAGGATAATGTAATTCTTTAAATAATTGTTTATCAGTGTTTTATAAAACATTTTGTAAAGATTAATTTTTGTTGAACGTAATACAAGAATACCTAAACATAGGGATGTTTTATGGGAAAAGCCGACTTACATTTGCAACGTGAAAATTTACCAGTTCAGATTTTGTACTGAACTCCCGTGAACATTGAATAAGGGCAGTTCTTATGCGAACACCGCCCGAACCGTTACGAATGCTTTGGACATAGAAACTAACGATACCATCAACCGATTTACGACGATTACACATCTTACCAGTTGTTGGACGGATCCCCCGCACCACTATTCGAAGAAGTAGTACCGAGCTACATTTCTGACTGTTTCCCGATTCAAAAGAAAAATAAAGTAAGCTGGACTTGCTCAAGGCCATTTGCTGCCAATGGAATTCTGCCATTTGCTCATTGGGCCAAAAAAAAGTTTGGAATTTCTACATGTTGGACAGGGCGTGCCCCTGAACCCAAGGCAAATATTTTAATTAACTAAACTAAGCCTACTACTATGCTAAATTTTGACACTCAGAAGCAGGAACGCTGCCGAGCAGGTTCCTCCGGGAAAAGCGAGGCTACCGCCCCAATGCCAAATGCTTTAAAATCCGGTCTAGTATCAGCAATTGCTGTACTACTACTGTGTTGTTTCTCGTTTCAATCAGCGACAGCACAGTGCAATCCTGACGTAACAGCACCTACTGCGGTTTGCGAAGGATCCTTCACCATCGCACTCAACACAAACGGTACTGCGCCAATCAACCCAGATGATATCGATGCCGGCAGTTTCGATAACTGCGGTGCGGTGACCTTGGCTGTTTCGCCAAGTTCTGTCAACTGTTCAAACCTCGGCTTGATTTCCGTGATTTTGACGGTAACCGACATGGCTGGCAACACCAACTCTTGCCTAACGCCTGTTTTGATTGTGGACAATTTGCCACCAGTCATCACTTGCCCGCCGACATATACTTTCAATACCTGTCCGGCGAACACAGCACCTGCTGTTACAGGGTTTGCTACGGCAATTGACAACTGCGGCGGCAATTTGGGTCAGAAACCCTATTGTACGCTGCCTGGCCCTGGCATCACTTATTGCGACGTGGCGGATGGCTGTACGGGCAACGGTATTACCCGTACTTGGACTGCGAGGTACGCTGGTCTGACATCTTCCTGTGTGCAAACAATCGTTGTCAATGACACCCAGGCTCCAACTGTTGACTGGAATGGTGCAACACCAGGCAACCCAGCGCCAACTTCTCCGCTCAACCTAACATGTGCCGGCCCAATTCCGGCTGCTGCCTTCCCAATGGCAGCCACTTTTTCGGACAACTGCGATGTTTCGCCAACGCCTTCTGTTACCGACGTAAGCACCCAAAGCGCTAATCCAGCAACTTGTGGCTATTACAACTACGCAATCACTAGGACTTATAAAGTGCAAGATGATTGTGGCAATATGTTTACTTACGTGCAGACAATAAATGTCTCCGATAACACTGCACCGGTAATCACTGCTCCAGCAACAGTGAACGTACCAGCGGGCCCTAACTGCCAAGCCAATGTAACATTCCCTGCCGTCACGGTTAGCGACAACTGTGCTGCAGGTGGTTTCATTTCCACCTCTTTTGAGGTAGTGAACGATGTGAATGGCGTAACCATGAACAGTGGTTCTGGCCTGAACCCAAGCGGCAATTATCCTGCGGGTGATTACACCGTTTACTTCTCTGCTGCCGATCCATGCGGCAACTTGGGATTTGCAACTACTTCTTTCAATGTGATTGACAACGTAGCTCCAACAGCTGTATGTACGGCTGGTGCTATTCAAGTATCTATCCCGCCAACTGGTACAGCTTCTGTAACGGTTGCTCAAGTCAACAATGGCAGCTACGACAACTGTACTCCCCAAAATTTGCTGACATTCAGCTTGGATGGGGAAGTGTTTGATTGTGGCGACGTTGGTGGTATTTTCCCTGACGTCGTTGAACTTACGGTTACTGACGCCAACGGAAACTCAAACTCTTGTACAGTGACGGTTAACGTTGTCAACAACTCACCACCTGCTGTTTTCTGTGAGCCACAGACTGTGTACCTTAACAGTGCAGGCACTGTGGTCGTTGACGCAGTAGATCACGACCCTAGCTTGTTGAGCTTTGATGATTGCGATAGCGATGGCATTTTGGGTTATGCCTACACTGAAATCAATGGCAACCCATTCGGGCCATCTGCCACCGCAGTTTTCAATTGCCTCAATGTTGGTGTCAACACCGTGCGGGTCAGAATTAGGGAGTTTGACGCTAATCCTCCAATAGGGCCTCTGGGCGACTATACCAACGATGGTTTCTGTAACCAAACCGTTACCGTCCTTGACACTATCGCACCGATTGCACAGTGTACTACCCGCACGGTTTACCTTGACCAAGCAGGTATGCACACCCTAACACCTGCTGACCAGACAGCGATTTTGGGGTCAAGCTCCGATGCTTGTGGCTTTACAGCCACTTTCTCGCCAAACATGTTCACTTGCAACGATATTGACGATGGAATTGGCCAGCCTGAAAGGTATATCACAGTAACGCTTACCGACCCAAGTGGCAATTCCTCAACTTGCAACCCGCTTATCGTGGTATTGGACACCATTGCTCCAGTGCTTACTTGCCCGGACACGGTTGCTGTATGCCTCGACGCAAATGGCATCGGCAAAATCGTGGCTGATTCTTTGGTGAATGGCGGCATTTATCTTTCCAGCGGTGACGATTTTTCATTCACACAGGGCAGCACCGAGTATTGCGTGACGGTATCGAACGCAATGGTGATTACCTTCGATTGGGCTTACCAATCAAACAATTCACATGCTGGTTTTGACCCATTCGGATATGAAATCAATGGCGTGTTCACACAACTTACCGTTGGCGCATCTTGTACATTCAACGGGCCAACTACTCAAAGTGGGACAGCCTCGGTTACGTTGTCAGCTGGCGATGAGTTTTGCCTAGTTGCACAAACTTGCGACAACGCATTCGGCGAGGCTGAGATTTGGGTTACAAATTTCAGTGAGACATTCACGGGCGATTTCGCTCAGAACAATTGGACTTCGAATTTCATCAACTCAAACGGCAAGGCATTCTTCGTGGATGCTTCTATCGCCTGTGGCCCAGTTGATTACCTGATTTCATTGAATGACGGCCTTACTTGGCAGTCCATGGATTCGCTTTACTGCGATTCGTTGGGTGATTATGTCGAAGCATTGGTAATTGCAATTGACGACAATGGCAATGTATCCGATACTTGCGAGGTATTGCTCCATGTTGAAGATAAAGAACCACCAATCGCAGCTTGTGACGAAGTTGTCATTTCTTTGAACGGCCTCGGACAAGCAACTGTGCAGGCGACTTCTTTCGAGCAGGGCAGCATAGACAATTGTGGCGGCCCACTTACCTTCACGATTTCAGTGGACGACGTCAACTTCTACAGTTCTCTGACTTTCGATTGTTCCGATATAGGCCAACAGCCTATTACCTTTCAAGCTACCGACAATCAAGGCAATGATGCTTATTGTTTGACGTTCATTGACGTTCAAGACAACCTGCCTCCAGTGTTGAGCTGCCCGTCAAATCAGGTTATCAACTGTGATCAGTCTTCCGACCCAACTGCCACGGGCATTGCTACCGCCACGGACAACTGCGTAGGCTTTGTTGCGCCGACATATTCTGACACCTATATGTCCATTACAAGTGGTAACCCTCCGGGCTCATACAACACGGTTGACTGCCGGAAAATTACCCGTCGTTGGGAAGCTACCGATGGTGACAACACCAGCGTTTGTTTCCAGACCATCACGGTTCAAGACCTTGTAGCTCCGTCACTCGACTGGAATGGTGCCAACGCTGGCCTTGGCGTAGCGCCATCAACTCCAGTCTCTGTTGATGCTTGCAACGTACCAGCCGCTGCAGCAGCAGATGGTGTTGACAACTGCGATACCAACTTGCCAGTTGCTTTCACGGTGCCCGTCAATACAAAAGGTGGAGACCCTGCAAACTGCAATTACTACAACTACAGCATGACCCGCAGGTGGTCTGTGGCTGACAACTGCGGCAACTCTTACTTATACGACCAAGTAGTCAACGTAAGTGATGCAAATGCTCCAGTGTTCAGCTTCCCTGCCATGTTCATGTTCAACAACAATCCTGGCAACTGCGCTGGTACTGCCAACATCAACTTGTTGCAGTACATCATGGATTGTGCGCTTGACCAGTACTTGACCGTGACTTACCGAATTAATGGTGGCGCAGTTCAGACCGGTGGCACGTTGAATGCCGTCCTGAATGTTGGCACGCACAATATCAGGGTAAATGCAGTTGACCCTTGCGGGAACAATACAAACCCTGGGCTTGCTTCCATCACATTTACAATTGTCATCAAGGATAACGAATCGCCAACTGCCATCTGCCAACCAGGCCCAATACCTGTGACGCTCAACAGCAACGGCATCGCCAACATCACGCCAGCTACTGTCAACAATGGCAGCAACGACAACTGTGGCATTGCCTCGTTGAACGTAAACCCAGCAACATTTGATTGCTTTACCACACCTAACCCACACCCAGTGGTACTGACGGTGACTGACGCAACTGGCAACTTCAACACTTGCACGACGTCTGTTATCATCACAAACGTCTCGGCACCGACCATCCAGTGCCCAGCGAATATCACGGTTGCTTGCAGCACGTTCAACCCAGCAGACCCTGCCACTTCCGGTGGTTCAGCTACGGCAATGACTGCTTGCGGCCCTGTCGCTACCACGTACAGCGACGTAACAGTTAGTGGTTCGGGCAATTGTCGTGTCATCAACCGGACTTGGTCAGCTACCACAGCTGGTGGTACTGCTACTTGTGTTCAGGTCATCACAGTTGAAGACAACATCCAGCCAACGCTCGTAGGTGTTCCTGTAAACACTTCTGCTCAGGCTTGCGCAGTACCTGCTCAGGCTGTTGTTACTGCCACTGACAACTGTGCAACTGGACTGGTGGTTACACCTGCCCAAACATCAACGCAAAGCGGTAACCCGGCATCTTGTGGTTTCTACAACTACTCGATTACCCGCACTTGGACAACAACCGACGGATGTACTTCCCCAGTTGTAGGCACACAACTCATCACGGTTGTGGACAACACCGCTCCTACGATGGCCATACCTGATCCGTTGATTGTTTACACTGACCAAGATGAATGTCAGTCAAATGTCAACATTGACCTGCTGCAATACATCTCCGACTGTGCTGCCGATGCGTACTTGACCGTAACCAATACAGCTATTTCTGGTCCTGGTACCAACATGATTATTGGAACCTATGCTGCTGGCGATTACAACGTTTCCGTCACAGCTGTTGACCCTTGTGGCAACATAGCGATACAGAACTTCGTGCTGAGGATCAGCGACGGCCAAACACCAGTTGCCATCTGCTTCAGTGACATTACCGTCGTGCTGGACAACACGGGAAACGCAAGCATTACGCCTGCTGAACTGGACAACGGTAGCTACGACAACTGTGGTATTGACACCTACACTTTGTCGCAGTACAACTTCAACACCAGCCACGCTGGTCAGACCATCCCAGTAACGTTGACGGTCACCGACTTTG
This sequence comes from uncultured Saprospiraceae bacterium, assembly GCA_964442355.1. Classification (GTDB taxonomy): domain Bacteria; phylum Bacteroidota; class Bacteroidia; order Chitinophagales; family Saprospiraceae; genus UBA6168. The sequence goes on from CAYTZS010000178.1 coordinate 6,764, forward strand.
AAGGCAACAGCACCGACTGCATCACGCTGGTACATGTCTCTGACGACATTACCTTCACTGTAAATGACGTGACTGCTGTAAACGGTGAGATGAAGCTGATTCCAGTAACAGTGAACCTGTTCGATGATATTGTTTCCTTCGAGATGGACTTCGATATTGATGATACGGGCGTTGCCACTATCGTTGATGTTGTTGACGTTCACCCAAGCTTGGCGGGCCTCATCAAGACGGTGACACCTCCTGCCGCTGCTTCTGTTTCTTGGATTGACAACACCGCTCCATTTGGTGTTGACTTGCCAGACGGCACAGTAGCCTTCAACCTCAAAGTGATGGTAGTCGGCTCAGCAGGTGACTTCACCGATATTGACATCTCCAACCTTGAGGTAGGTCAAATGGTGGGCGGTGTACCGACCATCGTGCCTTCACTCGGCGTAACAGGTACACTGACGGTTGTTAGCGCAGGTACTTCTTTCACCATCGCTGGCGACCTGTTTGAGCGCCCTGATTGTGGAACCGACCTCGTGCTGCAGTCCAATATTGACTACACAGGTACCAGCTCAGGTACATTGAGCAACGTTCCTGGCACCTACTCGCTGATATTCCCTGCTGGCAGCAACGAGACGATAACGCCAAACAAGAATATCAACCCTGCAAACGGTGTGACTGCGTTGGATGCCTTCACGGCACAGAATTATGCCGCAGGTAATCCTAATACACTGACGCCATACCAGATCATCGCTTGCGATGCAAACGGTTCCAACAGCGTGACCTCTTTCGACGCATTCTTGATACAACAGTTGAGCGCAGGCTACCCGGTTTCAATTCCGAAATCTTGGCGCTTTGTGCCAACGACCACTGTACTCCCGGCAGATCCGTTCTCTGCTCCGTTCCCTGAGTCTATCACCCACTTGAACCTCAACGCCGATCATTTGAACGATGACTTCTATGGTGTGAAAGTGGGCGATGTGGTAGGTTGCAATGCCAACCCAGCTACGCTCAATGGCGGTGCAGTTACTGACGGCAACAGCAACAAAGTTGTACTGCATGTTCAAGATCAGAAAGTGAATGCAGGCTCAACAGTTTTCGTGACTTTGAAGGCGAAGGAATTCTACGAAATGGTCACTTGCCAAGCTACCCTGAACTTCGATCCGCAGACCTTGCAGTACGAGGCAGTGGTTCCTGGCAACGTTCCAAACATGAGCGAGGCTTGCTTCAACCCGATGCTCGTGGCTGAGGGCATGTTGGCAACAGTTTGGTACAACCTCAACCCAGTCACCCTCGCTGACAACGATGAGTATTTCACACTGAAGTTCAAGGCGCTGAAAGATGCGAAGGCACTGAGCGACCTTATCTGGTTGAGCGCTGACTTCGTTGTAATCGAAGCTGCTGGCAAAGACGGTGTTACAACGGGCGTTGAATTGACCTTCGACGGCATGGCATCTGCAACTGGCGAGCAAGCCAGCGGCAACTTTGCACTGCACCAAAACCGTCCGAACCCATTCAGTACTCGTACTGCAATCGGATTCAACCTGCCACAGGCCGACCATGCTACATTGACCATCACCGACGCATCAGGAAAGGTGCTGAAATTGCTTGAAGGCAACTTTACGGCTGGCTACCACCAGTTCATGATTGAGCGCAAAGAATTGCCTGCTACTGGCGTATTCTTCTACCAACTCAAGACAGCAGATTTCCAAGCTGTTAAGAAGATGATTTTAGTTGATTAAAATTACATGTAGGAAAGCAGTTGACAGGCTTTTCCCCTTTTGGGGAAAAGCTGTCAACTGCATGTTTTTTAGCTTTGGTTCTGTGTAAACAAGCACAGAACGCCCACTATAAAACCCGAAATTGTTCTTCCTCCTAACGTGGAGGAAGGGCCTTCGGGATGTGTTTCAAAATTTGGCCCCAATCCAAAAATCGATTAAAGAAACCATCCTCAACCGCAAGACATGAAAAAACTTTTACCATTACTGATTACCTCCTTTCTTGCCTGGCTGCCCACTACCGATGCACAATTGACAATTTCAGGAGAAGATGTGGTTGTTTGCGAAAATGGAACCGTTAGCGTGGACATTTCCGTGAGCAATTTCATAGATATTGTATCTGCTCAATTTGCCATTACTTGGGACACAGCAGTTGTATCATACTCAAGTGTGACCAACAACATGCCTGCCTCGGTACTTTACAACACCACAAATGCTGGCAATGGCGAGATACATTTTTCGTGGTTTGACGCTGGACCACCGCCTTTTGGCTTCACCTTTCCACCATCTGGTTCTGGCGTTATCTTCACTGTCAACTTCAACATTGTTGGCAACTACAATCCAGACGATTTCACGGCTATCAACATTACGAGCATACCGACTTGTGTGCTGGAAGTTGCTTCCACTTCTGGTGTCATCCCACCCAATATGATGGTCATTGAAGCTGGCAGCGTAACCATAGATGACTTGATACCGCCAGTTGTCACCTGTCCTTCCAATATCATAGTGACGGCAGGCATTGGACAAAACAATGCCGTGGTAAACTATGCAGCGCCAACAGTTACTGACAACTGTGACGCTCCGCCTCCGGCACCAACTAGTAGCCCCGCTTCGGGTAGCACGTTCCCTGTGGGCATCACTACCGTCAATGCTTCAGCGACGGACACCAATGGCAATACTTCAAACTGTTCCTTCACAGTGACGGTGAACCCTCCGCCCCCAAACCCAAATGCCCTTTTGGTCACGGCAGATGATTTTGCCTTGGACTGCAACGAAACCGCTGTGGATATTCCCATTCGTGTCGAGAACTTCGAGGACATGGTCAGCTCACAATTTGCCATCCTTTGGGACTCCACCGTGCTAGAATATTTGGACTCCACCGATTTGCTCAATTCGACTGGCCATCCGACAGCCCTTTACAACGTCAACAATGCCTCAAAAGGCGAGATACGTTTTTCTTGGATTGACTCAAATGGCTCGCCGGGTGAAGACCTGCCAGACAGCACGGTTATTTTTATCCTGCACTTCAATGTATTGGATGCTTCTGCGCTGCCCACCAATGTCACAATTGGCGGTTTGCCGGGCTTTGTTGTCGAATTTGCAAATACAGGAGGTGTCATCGTGCCCCCTAACTATGCCCTTGAAAACTCAATCGTAAGCATCAATCCAGATACTTTGGATCCCACCATCATCTGCCCAGCTTCGTTGGCTGTTTTTGCAGATAGCAACTGCGAGGCGACAGGTGTAGCGCTGGGCACCCCTGTCACTGCCGATAATTGTGGTGTGAACCCTGCGACAAACAACGCCCCAGCAACTTTTCTGCTTGGCACAACGATGGTCACTTGGACGGTCACAGATTCGAGTGGCAATTCGGCCACCTGCCAGCAAACAGTAACGGTGACGGACAACACCCCACCAACCATCTCTTGCCCTCCCTCAGTAGCAGTTTTTGCCGATGGCAACTGTGAGGCAACCAACGTTTCGCTGGGCACTCCGAATACTGCTGACAACTGCGGTGTAGATACTGTAACGGACAATGCTCCCTCAGTTTACTCATTGGGAGCCAACATTGTCACATGGACGGTAACAGATTTGAACGGCAACTCCAATACCTGCCAACAGACCGTTACAGTAACCGACAACACACCCCCAACGATTGCGTGCCCTGCCGATATTTCAGTGGGAACGGACGCTGGTAGCTGTGAGGCGACCAACGTTTCACTGGGTACGCCTGTTGCTTCTGACAACTGCAGCTTGAACCCAGCGACCAACAATGCTCCGTCTGCATTCCAACTTGGTGCAACGACGGTCACTTGGACAGTTGCAGACATGAGCGGCAACTCGGCCACTTGCCAGCAAACAGTTACAGTCGCTGATGATGATGCCCCAAGCATTATTTGCCCCACAAATCAAATGCTTGCAGCCAGCGCAATCTGTGATGCTATTTTATTAGACTATACCGCTTTTGCGATAGTCAGCGACAACTGCACCGATACCGCCAGTATCGTTGTCACGCAATTGCCGCTGCCCGGCACTGTCATCACCGATACGACGGAAGTGAGGCTGATTGCCACTGACGGAGCCAACTTGAGTGATACCTGCTACTTTGACGTAATCCTTGAGGATATTACAGCTCCGAGCATTGCA
>CAYTZS010000179.1:0-10795 GCA_964442355.1 uncultured Saprospiraceae bacterium
GGCGATGGCGGCGATCACGCCCACCACCGTCTCCTTGCTCAGCAAGCCCTCCTTCAAGGCTTGTGCGCCCGCGGCCACCAGCTGCGCCAGCGCCGAGGCGTAGCGGGTGGTGTCCTTGGTGGTCATCTCCGGCCACTCGACCTACTCACGCACAGCTGCCGAAGTGCTCACGGCCCTCACTGGCGACCCATTCTTCCCTGGTGGCATGAGCGAGTTCGTTTGTAACCAGAACCAATTTTTGGTGTTTGAAGACGGCCCAAGCCAGACCATCACGCTCCAATGGGCCACCTACCGTGATGCTTCCGACCAGTGCAGCCTCAGCCGCATTTGGGGTGGCATCCACCCGCCAGCAGACGACATACCTGGCCGCAAAATTGGTATCGAAATCGCCGCCGATGCCCTAGTGTATGCCGAGACTTACTTCTTCAAGGACGACGACCAAGATGGCTTCTACAACTACGTTGACTGCAACGACGCAGATGCTGCCGTGAACCCGGCTGCAACCGAAATCTGCGACAATGTGGACAACGATTGCAATGGACAAGCTGACGACGGCCTAGTTTTCACGACCTACTACCTCGACACTGACGGCGACGGCTTTGGCGACTCCACCTTGTTTTTGTCTTCTTGCGATACTTTGCCGCCAGCTAGCTATGTCACAAACAACACCGACTGCGATGATGCCAACGCCAATGCAAGCCCAGCTACCCTCGAAATCTGTGACGAAATCGACAACGATTGTTCGGGTTTGGTAAATGACAATTTGCAGTTTTTCGAATACTACCTCGACAGCGATGGCGACGGGTTCGGCTTTGGCCTCCAGAGCATTGACACTTGCCTTAGCGCACCGCCAGCGGGTTATGTCAACAATTTCTTTGACTGCGACGACGCCAATGCCGCCATCAACCCCAACGCTCCAGAAGTCTGCGACGACATTGACAACGATTGCAACGGCCAAGCCGACGATGGCCTAGTTTTCACAACCTACTACCTTGACAGCGACGGCGACGGCTTTGGCGATGCAGCTGCGTTCCTTTCCTCCTGCGAAACGACCGCTCCAGGAAGCTACGTGACGAACGACGGTGACTGCGACGACACCGATGCATCCGTCAACCCAGTTGCGACAGAAGTTCCATTGGACAATATTGACAACGACTGCGACGGCACTGTGGACGAGGTGAGCGCCACCAACGACGTTGCGAAGCGCAGTTGGAAGCTGTTCCCGAACCCAACGAATGGACGCTTGAACATCCAGTACGAGTTCGAAGGCAAGTTGAACGTGCAGATGTTCCGCACAGATGGCAGCCGCCAGTTGGCCGCCCTGCTCGACTTCACGGGCGGCATGGCCAGCATCGGTTTGGACGAACTGCCGCAGGGCGTGTACCTGCTCGTGGCAACCGATTCGCAGGGCAACCGCCACTTCATGGAACGAGTGGTGAAGATGTAAGTAAGCAGAAAACTTTTTACCAAAAACAAAACGGGAGGTGGCCAGTGGCCACTTCCCGTTTCTTTTTGAGGGATGAACAACAAATTTCAAACCGTCAGGCTTCTGGTTCGAGCGCTGCGGCTTGGCGTTTTTTCAAAATCAATCTAAAAACGGGCACGAGCAGGGCAAAAACGGCTGCCCCAATCGGTAGGGCCAGCAAGCACCAGCCCGCAACTGCTTGCAAGTTCGCAGCACCGAGGTCTGCCAACGCCGCCATGAAGTTTTTTTCAAACGCCTGCCCCATTGCATCGAAGGAAAATTGGGTGGGGGCAGTTCCCGTCATCCACTCGCCCACCCGCACGAACGGAATGAGCAGCGCAATCTGCACCGGGTAAATGACGTAACTCAGCGCCAGCATCAATGGCAGGTTCAGCCGCCACCGCACTGAGATGGCGCCCATCATCAGCGTGGTGACACCGAGCACGGGGAACACGCCGAGCAGCAGCCCAACCGTCGAACTGGCTGCGAGGGCTTTCGGGGTAGCTCCTTGTTTGAGGAAGCCCTTGAAGTTTTCGATAAAAGATGGCTTGCGCAATGAGGTGACAATTGAAAACAGGAATCTAGAATTTGGCGAATGAGGTCTGCTAAAAACTTTAACAAGACCGAAAAGTTGCTATCAACAAGAATTTATGTGCCGAAAACGTTTTCAGCTAGCTTTTTGAAAACAAAAATCAGCACATGACCATGATAATTGCAAAAGCTGCTGCCACCTTGGCAATGGTTTTCATCGGGTTTTTACCGAAAAACAACCTCCACATCAAGCTCGATTCCGAAAAGCAGATAATGCTGGACGAAGTGAACAGGCTCCGCTCAAAAGGTTGCCACTGTGGCCGCAAATACATGCCGCCCGTGAGGCCGCTTCGCTGGAGCGCTCGACTCGAAAAGGCAGCCCTCGCCCATGCTCGTGACATGGAGCGCAACGATTTCTTCGAACACAGGGGCAGCGACGGCAGCAGCATCGGCACCCGAGCCGACCGAGTTGGTTACCGCTGGCGGGCCGTTGGCGAGAACATTGCTGATGGCTACGACTCGTTTCAGGATGTGCTGCTCGGATGGAAGGACAGCCCCAGCCATTGCCGCAACCTGATGAGCAGCAGCTACACCGAGATGGGTGTGGTGAGTATCGGCGGGCTGTGGGTGCAGGATTTGGGCGCACCGATGGGAAGGTGAACGTGCGAGTTGAAGTCAATGCTTTTGGTAAATTCTTAAAACCACCCACCAACTTTAAATTTAAAAATAAGGGCCTCGCAAGAAAGACATTTCTTGCCGAAGCCCTTATTTTATAGGGGTTGAGACAAAAAATCTGTGACGTGGAAAAACTGGTAAACGGAACAGTTTTTGAAAGGCATGGTAAGACTCGCTTTTTGCTCAAAACATCCACAAAATGTTGAACAGCCCACCTTTGAAATCCGAAATATTTACTGGTAAATGAAAAATCTGCTCGAAATCTCCCGAATCATTTCGAAGAAAAAAGTTCGGAAGATAGAAATATTTGACAGCGCAACGCTCGACAACAAGAGCAGCAAGTTCACGGAGTTTTACGATGCGCTGATGGCCGACAAGTTCAAAAACGACCGGGATGCGGCCTCCTACCTCTACAAATGCAGCCCCACCGACGACAAATACCGCCAGCTGAAATCACGGTTCAGGAAACGGTTGTTGAACACACTTTTTTTCATTGACCAAACCCAGCCGGGTGCTTCGGGCTACGACCGAGCTTACTTTTCCTCGCACCGCGACTGGACGTTGGTCAAAATCCTGATAACGAACGAGGCACAGCAGGCTGGCGACGAACTCGCAAGGCAATTGCTGTTGCTAGCCCTGAAGTTCAAGTTTTCGGACATCATCATGAACTGCAGCCGGATACTACGGCAGGTGGCCGCCGAGAATAGCAACGAAAAGGACTTTGAGGAATACGATGCCTACATCAAGCAGTACTCCGAGATTTTAAATGCTGAAATAAGGTCTGAGGAACTGTACCAGCGGGTGCTGATGACCTACCACAAACCCGCCGAGGAATTGCTCGACATCGGCGACCAACTGCAAGGCTATTGCGATGCCTTGGTCAGCCTCTCAGAGGTTTATGACTCACCAGTGGTGTTCTACAACATGTTCCTGGTTTGGACCTACCACTACGAGTTGCAACGGGATTACGAGTCCATGCTCCTGATTTGTGCGCAGGCGGAGCAGTATATTGACCAAAATCCGAATTATTTGCAGGAGGAAAAACTGGCCACATTCCAGCTTAAAAAGATGAGCGGGCACTTGCACTTGCAGGATTTCAAGAATGGAAAAATCAATGCAGAACGGAGCTTGCAGCTCTTCGAGGAGGGCAGCAATATTTGGTTCAGCTTCATGGAATACTACCTGCTCACGGCATTGCATACCGAAAATTTCATACACGGAGCAGCGGTTTTCCTGCGGGCAAAGGCCCACAACAAGTACAAGAAACTGGAGGCCCAGTCACGAGAAAAATGGCGTGTTTACGAGGTTTACCTCAATTATTTCATCGAAAAACAGCCAGGGCAAATTGACGCACTGAAGGAACAGCTGGCAAAAAACTTCAGGGTTTCCAGATTTCTAAATGACCCTCTCATTTACCCCAAGGAGATGAAAGTGTTGGCCATCCATATGCTGATTGGCCAGATTCTGTTCCTCTTCGAAAAAAAGTCATTGCCCGAAGCGGCTGAGGCCATTGACCGTCTGCGCAGTTACGGAAAAAACCTAAACGACATGGAAAACTACAGGATGGTACAGTTCATCAAGCTGATGAACCAGTTGCTGAAGGCTAATTTCAAACTGAACGAACTTACCAGCACTGAAAAATATTACGATGCTTTGGTAAGCCGCCCGTTTTTCTACCGGGGGTTATTGATTGAGCTGGAAATCATCCCCTTCGAGAAACTCTGGAACCTTTTCCTATCGAAAGTGTAACGTAGGCTTTTCAAACTAAAAATCCCCGACACTGGTGAAGTGCCGGGGATTTTTTTTGCTAATAACTTGAAAAACAAGCTATTACTGAACACCGTGCATCCATTTTTTCAAAATCGGTGAAAGCAGCAGCAGGACAAGCGCTGCGCCGAGCGTAATGTAAACGCCCCATTGCATGTACACGTCAATATAGGCTTGGAGCGCTGCGGCAGCATCTGTGCCACCTCCAGAGTCGGCAGTGGCCTGACCCAGCTTGCCAGCAATCTTGTGGGCAAAAGCAATGGACAGGAACCATGCGCCCATGATGAAGCCAACCATTTTCGCAGGTGCCAGCTTTGTGACCACCGACAGGCCGACCGGGGAAATGCTCAGCTCACCGGTTGTGTGGAATAGGTACATAAAAACCAAGAAAACCAACGGAATCAATTGTGCGGGGTTTAAGGGCGAATCTTCGGTTGGCATGGCTACCCCTGCTAGCATTGGGAGTACGGTTTTTGCGCCCCAGATGATTATCCAAAAACCAAGGGCGATTTGGAGTAGTCCGTAGAAAAATTTCATAGGTGTTCGAGGCTCTTTTCCCCGCTTGGATAGTTGAATCCAAATCCATGCAAAAACTGGCGCCAAGAGCATGATGAACAACGGATTGAGCGATTGTAGCTGCCCAGCAGTAAAGCCTTCCTTGTTCACATAGCGGTCAGCGAGGATAGTCAAAGCACCGCCAGCCTGCTCGAACAGCAACCAGAAGTACATGTGGAAGAAGAACAGCACCAAAAACACCAGCAGCCGCTGACCGTCTTCCCGGTTCTTATCGGTCAGAGCAAAGTAGAGCACGTAGCCCAGTACAGCAACACCGCTGAGGATGAGAATGATGTCCGTTATTTTTTCAAAATTGATCAGGAAGGCAAAAAACGGGATGGATACCAAAGAGCAGAGTATGATGATTTGTTGGCGGGTCATGCCACCAAAAAACGCCTGCTTGAGCGATTCGGGGTTTGGCGGGTTTCCCTTGTCCTCGTACTTGGACATGTTCCTCCAGAATACAACCAGGCCGAGTACCATGCCAACCCCTGCTGCAAGAAATCCCAAGCCCCAATCAACCTTCTGTGCAAGGTATGCACAGGTGAGCGGGGCGAGGAATGCACCGATGTTGATGCCCATGTAAAAAATGGTGAAAGCACCGTCTTTGCGAGGGTCGTTTTTGTCGTAAAATGTGCCGAGGAAGCTCGAAATATTGGGCTTGAAGAAGCCATTGCCTACTGCCAAAAGGCCAAGGCCAGTGAAGAAAATGGTCTCGTTGCCGATTGTAAAGGCATTGATTGACAGTATGAACTGTGCCATCGCCATGCAGATACCGCCCAGCAAAATTGTGCGGCGAAAGCCCAATATTTTATCGGCTATCATACCGCCTACCACAGGTGCGGCATAAAGCAGGGCATTGAACGCTCCATAGATTCCCAACGCACGGACATCTGCCGTACCTTCTACCATCTTAACAAAAAGCACCCCCGACATGTACAGCACCAAAAACGACCTCATGCCATAAAAGGAGAAGCGTTCCCACATTTCTGCGAAGAACAAGGTAAAGAGAGCTTTTGGGTGCGTCTTGCGCTGCGAGAGCACCACCAGTGGCACCCAAACCAGTACAAACGCCCACCCAACTAACATAAAAATCAATGCAGGATCCATACTCACGTTTTTTGTTGGAAGGCCAACCGCTGAAACCATGCAGCACCAGTCAGTACGGCCACCTTAATTAGTTTTGTTTGAGAAAAAATAGCTTTTCAGGCCAAAATGGCCATTTTAAAATTGCGGCTAAAAATAGCTGTATTTTGATACCCTGTATTCGAATTGCGGAATTTTGTTCCGGTTTTCCTTTTACTGTGGCAAACTTTGCGGTGCTGACTGAATTTGAATTTGGTCCACCTCCAGCTTCCAGCCCATGCTTTCTGCCATGAACCGCATGGTTTCCAACAAGGAATTGCGTTGCGTGGTAGCCGTCTTCACCAAGTCACTTTCGAGTGCTTTTTTTCGAATGAACTCCTTGGCGCTGGCATTCAGCTTGTCGTAGTCTTCGGTGGAGAATTCGTTGAAGAAGCCCTCCTGCACGTCGTAATAGTCAAGGTCGTGCTCAATGGACAGAATCTCGGCGGGCGGGATGCCGCTCAGGCGGATGGTTTTTGTCGTCGCATCGGAGGTCACCTTCATTTTCTCCAAGTCGTAACCGACCGAGACTTTGGCCTTTACTCGGATGAGCGCTTTTTTTCTGAAAAGGCTGAGGTCGTAGCCGTAGTAATCTTTGTAATCGTAAATCTCGGAAAAATAGCCCTCCACCGTTACTAGCTTGGCCACCTGCTTGATGCGTTCGAGCAGTACCACGCCATTTTCCTCCACCACCGCAGCTTGCCGTTTGAAGTACCATCGGGTGAGCAGGATACCTGCGGCAAACACAGCAATCAACGTGAAGATGAGCAGGTACTTGTTGATATTTGAAATAGGTGATGAGGATTGCGTCATGTGGCAATTTTTCACGAAGGTGGGGAAAAAATCGATGTTAAAATAGCCTAGGGCATTTACCAACGATGGGCAGCGCCCATCGAAAAAAGACAGTACCTTACAACTTCGCCTTCACCGGATACCGTAGGCCCTTGTGACTGTGCAGCACGGCCTTCACTGACCCGACCGATAGCGGCGACTCGATGATGAGCGGCAGGCGGTTGGCGTCGTCCGTCACCCAGACGTTGATGGTGGCCCCTTCGGGGAACACCCGGCCAGGTATCACCTCCGGTGAGAAGCGTTGGGTGTTGTACTTTCCAAGGTCACGGATTTCCTTCCCGGCTTCCCGGCCATTGTAGCGCACCTTGAGCGGCCACATTTCTTTGTCCATGAAAATCTTGACAGGGAATGCATCACCGACTTTCATTTTCGAATAGTCTACGTTGCGGGAGTGGTAGAGGATGCTCACGATGTCGTGCATGCAGCCCTCAATCTTGTAGTTTTTGCGTTCCTTGATTTTGTCAATGGCTTTGCCCCGCTCGTTGTACACTGACTTACGGCTCTGGTCGTAGGTGAGGTAGTCGTAAAGGCGGTACTTGCCCTCCTCAATTTGCCGGATGCCCATGATGGGCAGGCCCGACTCTTTTTGCACCCAGGTGTCGTAGTAGTCACGCACACGAAAGAACCAGTCGTAGCTTTCATAGGTCTTCCCCACGACCTTGAAGTGCCATTGGTCGTCCTCGTCAATCACCTTAAAGGTCATCTCACCCGCCGAAAGCCAAACGAAGTTCCAGTTGTAATAAAGTTTGTAGGTCAGTTCCTCGCCGCTGGCAAAGGAGGTATTGTTGGTGATGCAGGGCGAGTAGTTGAGGTCGTTTTCGCTTAGCCCTTTGGTCAATGCTGGGACAGTACTTTGCTCCATATTTTTAAATGCAAAAACAAAGAACAAAGCCGCTAACGCACTGAATGAGAGCAACTTACGACGATTTTTCATTTTCATAGCCCACAGATTTTAAGATGTTCACTTGGATGATAAACAGCAGGCCGATTAACGCTGGCACCACGATGTTTATTACGAACAAAGAGAACGTGGCCGCCAGAATATCCACACGGTCGTTGGTGAAAAAGCCCCAAACGAACAGGGCGATTTCGCCACGGGCGAGCAGCCCCATCGCCGGGGGCAACGGCACGCTGGCTTGCACCAAAAAGATGGTCGCAATGCCTGCCATGCCCAACAGCCACGGCGCTGGCACTCCGTAAAACTGGAGCAGCAGGTAGTACTGCGTGGAGAAAGTGGCGTACCGCAAAAAGGCGAACCAGAGCGCCCGACCTAGCTCCTGCCGATGGTAGTTGCGCAGCACAGTCAGGTGGCGCAGCGGCTTCTTGAACCGCTCGATGTGCGGGATTCGCTTGGCCAAAACCACCATCAAGTCAATGTTGAAATAGCCGAAAAACAGCAGCCCCAAAAAGGCAGCGCCTAGGCTCAATGCCACGGGCACGAGGTATGGCTCTGGTTCCAAGAATTTAAGGTAAAAATAAATGCCGCCCAGCAGGCCCACCGACAGCAGCACAAGCAACTGCGCCAAACTGCCCACCATCGTCGAAATAACGGCCTTCCAGCCCTGCCCCTCTTCCACAAACAGCATGCGTCCACCATACTCCCCCACCCTGTTTGGGGTGAAGATGCCAATGGTGGAGCCTGCCAGCACTGCCTTTAGTTTTTGCCAAAAAGTAATCTTGGAAAAACTCCTCGTCAGCTCGTGCCATTTGAGCGTTTCGAGGGCGATGTTGAGCGGAGCGAGTGCCACCACGAGCAGCAACCAGAGCAAGTTCGGGTAAGTAAAATGCTGCACAAATGCCTGCCATAGCTCGGTAGCTTGGTGTCGAGCGAACACCTGTCGGTAAATGGCCCAAGCCAGCAGCCCTGTGATGAGCAGCTTGACGGCAAGATTGAGTGTGGATTTGGAAATTCGCAAATTTGGAAATTGGGAAATTCACAAATTGAGAGATTTTAAAATTGAGGTGGAGGAATAATTTCTCAACTTCAAAGATTCCGACCTGCGAAGTTAGCTTTGCTCCGCAATGACTGAAACAAAAAAATACCGTCTTATCGGCATTGACCCCGGCACAAACGTGCTCGGCTACGGCATCTTGGAGGTGGAAAACCGCCAGTTGAGCCTAGTGGCACTCGGCGTCATCACGATGCAACACCTTGACGAGCAACAACATAAGCTCAAAAAAATCTTCGAAGGGGTACAGTCGCTCATCAAGCAGTACGGCCCGAAAGAGATGGCTATCGAAGCACCATTTTACGCCAAAAACGTCCAATCCATGCTGAAACTTGGGCGGGCGCAGGGCGTGGCAATTGCAGCTGGCATCACGATGGGTGTCGAGATTACCGAATACTCACCAAAAACTATCAAGCAGTCCGTCACCGGCAACGGCAATGCCTCCAAGGAGCAGGTAGCTGCGATGTTGGAGACCATTTTCAAGACCAAAATCGAGGAAAAATATTTGGATGCCACTGATGCGCTGGCCGCAGCGGTTTGCCATTTTTACCAGTCGAAATCGGTGGTTGGCGGCAGTGGGAAGAAGGTGAAGGATTGGGCGGCGTTTGTGAAGGAAAACCCTTCAAAGAAACTGTAAACTTTGAATTGAGAACGGTGAACTGCGCTCGTTCACCGTTCACAATTCACCGTTCACCATTCTGGCGATTTCCGCCATTTCTTCTTTCGTGAATTCCAGTTTTTTGGCGGTCACGCTCACTTGGCTTTCCCGCTGGAAAGGGATGAGGTGTACGTGTGCGTGCGGTACTTCCGTGCCAACTACCATCACGCCTACCCGCTTGCATTCAATGGTTTTGTCAAGGGCCTTGGCCACCTTTTTGGCGAAAACCATCAGCCCTGCGAGGGTGTCGTCGTCCACATCAAATAGGTAGTCAACCTCTTTTTTCGGCACCACGAGCGTGTGACCTTTCGCCACGGGGTTGATGTCGAGAAAAGCCAAGAAATCCTCCGATTCTGCTACTTTGTAGCAAGGAATTTCGCCATTGATGATGCGGGTGAAAATGCTGGCCATGACGTTTGAGTGGTGAAGAGTGAACGGTAAACAGCCGAATTCATCGTTCACCGTTCATCGCTTACAATTAAATAAATATCTTGATGATTTTGAACTCAACCTGCCCGGCAGGGGTAGTGATGACGGCAGTTTCGCCCGGCTTTTTGCCCAAAAGCCCCTTGCCGATGGGCGAGCTGGCGGAAATCTTCTTGTCCTTTAGGCTTGCCTCCGATTCCGACACAAGCATGTAGGTATCTTCCTTCCCAGTCTTTTTGTTGAGGATGGTGACGCTAGTGAGCAGGCGCACTTCAGAGGTATCCATGTCGCTGGCACTGAGGATGCGGACGTTGGCAAGCACTTTTTCCAGCTCATTGATGCGCAGCTCCAACATGCCTTGGGCATTTTTGGCGGCATCGTATTCGGCGTTTTCAGAGAGGTCACCCTTCTCACGTGCCTCGGCGATGGCACGGGCTGCTTCTTGGCGGCCAGCCGTTTTCAGCTCATCCATTTCAGCCTTCAATTTGTCGTGGCCTTCTTGCGTCAAGTATGTTACGTTCATTTCTAATTTTTTTATTGGTAATAAATGGCTCTGAGCTTTGATGGTGCTATGCCGATGGCTATCGGGAACTGACCCCGAATATGGCAGCTTCTCATCTAAAATCAGAAAAAGAAATTCGGCCTAAACTACCTGCCCACTTGTTGATTTGGGCTTTGGGCATACTGGCCAGTTGTGGTCTGGATGCTATCAAACTAAAAGGCAAGAACGTTTTCAGCCCAATTGCCGAAAACGTTCTTGCCTTAATTTGATGCACAAAATTAAGCAATGAC
>CAYTZS010000180.1:0-10742 GCA_964442355.1 uncultured Saprospiraceae bacterium
GTCACGCTTTGCTCCCTGGTGAAGGAATATATGGAGTCGGCGGAGTTCCAGACGGAGTTTCGGGCGCTGCTGAAGGATTATGCAGGCCGGGCAACGCCCCTCTATTTTGCGAAGCGACTGTCAGAGCGGTACGGCACGAAGATTTACCTCAAACGGGAAGACCTCTGCCACACCGGAGCGCACAAAATCAACAACACCATCGGGCAAATTTTGCTGGCGCAACGGCTGGGGAAGAAGCGCATCATCGCCGAGACCGGGGCGGGGCAGCACGGCGTGGCCACGGCCACCGTCTGCGCCCTGATGGGGCTGGAGTGCATCGTTTACATGGGCGCCCTCGACATCGAGCGGCAGGCCCCCAACGTGGCGAGGATGCGGATGCTCGGCGCTACGGTCGTGCCCGCCGTGAGCGGCAACCAGACCCTCAAGGACGCCACCAACGAGGCCATCCGGGACTGGATTTGCAACCCCGTGGACACGCACTACATCATCGGCTCGGTGGTTGGGCCGCACCCGTACCCCGATTTGGTGGCTCGTTTGCAGTCGGTCATCAGCGAGGAAATCAAAGTACAACTGCTTGAAAAAGAGGGCATTGCGAATCCTAAGGCGGTCATCGCCTGCGTGGGCGGCGGCAGCAATGCGGCGGGGGCGTTCTACCATTTTATCGAAGAAAAATCGGTGCGGCTCATCGGCTCAGAGGCTGCGGGGCACGGCGTCCACACGGGCGAAACGGCGGCGACCATTGCCCTCGGCAAACCCGGCATCCTGCACGGCAGTCTGAGCATGTTGATTCAAAATGCGGACGGGCAGGTCATCGAGCCGTACAGCATTTCGGCGGGGCTGGACTACCCCGGCGTGGGGCCGCTCCACGCACAGTTGGCGGCGAGTGGTCGTGCTAGCTTCATACCCGTGACAGATGACGAGGCGCTGGCGGCGGCGTTCCAATTAGCGAGGCTGGAGGGCATCATCCCGGCGCTGGAATCGGCTCATGCGCTGGCGGTTTTTGAGAAAATCAAGTTTGAAAAGGATGTCTTGGTGGTGCTTTGCTTGTGGGGGCGGTGAGATCATTTTTTTAGCACTTCCACCCTTTATTTGCACCCGTATAGACGTTGCTTGCAACGTCTCTACACAGGCATAGGCAAAATCTTATGGAAAATGAACCGTTTAGAACAACTATTTCAGCATAAAAACCGAAACATATTGTCGGTCTATTTCACCGGAGGCTACCCCACCCCCGATGGCACCCGCCAGACCATCCTCGACCTTGCCGCTGCCGGGGCCGACCTCGTGGAGGTGGGCATCCCGTTCAGCGACCCGCTGGCCGATGGGCCGACCATCCAGGCCAGCAGTCATGCGGCGTTGGAAAATGGGATGTCGTTGGAAAAGCTGTTTTCGCAACTCGAAGGCATCCGCTCGGAAACGCAGATGCCGCTGGTGCTGATGGGCTACCTGAACCCTGTGCTGCAATTTGGCATGGAACGGTTTTGTGAAAAATGTGCCGAAGTGGGTGTGGATGGTGTCATTTTGCCCGATTTACCGCTGGCATTTTTTGAAAAAAACTACGCAGCATTTTTTGAAAAACACGACCTCTGTCCCATCTTCCTCGTCACGCCGCAGACCTCGGATGAACGCATCCGGGAACTGGACGGGGCGAGCCGGGGATTTTTATACGCCGTTTCGACAGCTTCCACAACGGGCGGGGCGGGCGGCTTTGGCGAAGCACAAGTGGCTTATTTTCAGCGCATTGCAAAGCTGCAACTAAAAAAACCCGTACTGGTCGGCTTCGGCATTGCTGATAAAAAAGCCTTTGAAACCGTTTGCCAACACCTGAACGGAGGCGTGGTGGGCAGTGCGTTCATCCGGGCGCAGGAGGCGGAGATGACGGCCACTGATTTTGTTGGAAAAATCAGGGGTAAATTGCTCGCTCACTCAAAAGAAAAATAAGGCTCCAACCTCCGCCAATCCTCCTCTTTGAAGCCAGCCTTCACCTTTTTCACGCTGGCAAAATCGGTGTAGTTGCCGTGCTGCTGTCGGTAGTTGAACAAGATGGTGGCCTGAAAACTGCTCAGGTAGGGGTGCGCCTTCAGTTCATCCAAAGTGGCTGAGTTCAGCCTGATTTTGCGAAAAACACCTGTATTTGCTTGTATCTGTGGCAGTGCCTTCTGAAACACGCTGTCTGGCAGCCCGAAGGTTTCAGCCACCTGTTGTGGGGTGGTAAAGCCGCCGAGCTTTTCTCGAAAATTGACGATGCGCTTTGCCCAGCCCGGCCCGATGCCACGGATTTGTTGCCAGTCGTCCACTGTGGCCGAGTTAATGTCAACGATGGCAGTGGCATTTTTCTTCGAAAAATTTTGCGGAACAAACGGCTTTTCTTCAAAGCCTGCACTAGTTGCAACCCCCTGATTATCAGTCCTCTTCGCAAAATCATCGTACTTTCTGCCCCCCAATTTTGGCGAAATCTGGATAAAAGCCTCCAACCGCTTGTAGTCTTCTTCGCGCAGCGTATAAATCTTTGCGAGGTCTTCTTTTTTGTAAAAATGCCCGCCTTTTCCCCGATAATTGAGGATGGACTGTGCAGTGCGAGGCGACAGGCCAAGGCGCACGAAGTCGTCCTTCGTGGCAGTGTTTGGGTCAAATTGGAAGGTCTCCAGCTTGCGGGGGCTTTTGTTTTCGTAGCTGCGGAAGGCCGCAGTTTCATCGTCGGCTGCAATCGGCTGCGGTGCAGGAACAAGCGACGACGCCATGCGCTGCACCTCCGAAAAATCCACCTTGTCAGCAGGCTTGATGATGAGCGGGAAGGCAAGCGGCGATAACCAGATTAAACCGCACAGGATACAAAGGAAAATGCCTGCATTCCGCTCCAAACGGGTGTAATAAAAATACTCCTTGAGGGTGTAAGTTCTCATCTGCGTGTCAAATTTTAGGGCCGTGGGCCAGTTTAGGGTAAATCGGCAGAAGCAATACCTAAGCCGATTTTTCATCGTGAACAAAAATAAAACGGGCAAAAAAATCAGTCAAATATTCTTTTCGGGTATAAAAAAAACAAGCTCGTATTTTGCGCTGGTTTTCTATTGCTGGGGCTTGGAAAGCCACTAGCACAATACACCAATCTAACAGCACCATGACTTCTACAGTAGTTTACAACGGCGACCTCCGTACCACCTGTACCCACCTCGCCTCCGGCAACCAAATCGTGACCGATGCCCCGGTGGACAACCAAGGCCGAGGGGAGGCGTTCTCCCCCACCGACCTCGTGGCCACGGCCCTCGGCGCTTGCATGATGACCATCATGGGCATCAAGGCACGGGACATGGGCCTCGACATCACGGGCACCCGCATCGAGGTGAATAAAGTCATGGCCGCCAACCCACGCCGCATCGCACGGGTGGAATTGACGTTCACCATGCCGCCCAATGATTTTACCCAAAAAGACAAAGACCTGCTGGAGTCCGCAGCACTAGCCTGCCCAGTGTGCAAAAGCTTGGACGTGGCTTGCGAGCAGGACGTGAAGTTCATTTGGTAGTGCCCCCCAATTCACCAAATTCAACCAATTCCTACTTTCAGTATGCGCCAATTACACTTTTTTTTGCTGCTTTTTTCCTTTGGAAAAAACATCGCCCAATCTCCCGCCATCCCCAACCTCTCCCCGCTCACCATCGAGCAAATCATGCAGGGCGAGGCATTCGTCGGGGCATTGCCGGAGAACTTGTCGTGGAGCAATGACAGCCGCACCGTGTTTTTTAGTTGGAACCCCGACATGGATACGCTGCGCAGCACCTACCGCATTGGCGTAGCCAACCCCACGGCCAAGCCCGAAAAACTTACGTTGGATGAACTGAAAACCATGCCCAGCCGTGGCAGCTACAACCGTGATTTCACGAAGAAAATCTTCTCAAAAAACGGCGACCTGTTTCTACTTGAAACATTGGCTGACACCCCAAATCGCAAATCGTCTGTCGTAAATCGTCAGTCACTAAAGCAAATCACCAACACCCTCGAATCCGAATCCTCCCCCCGGTTCAGCGGCGATGGCACGAAGGTCATCTACGAACGGTTCGAAAACCTCTACGCCTGGGATATTGCCGAAGGCACTACCACCCAGCTCACCGAATTCAAAAAGGGCAGCGAGCGAAAGGACCGCAAGAAGAGCGCAGAAGTACAGTGGATGGAGGCAGACCAGCTTGCCCTGTTCGATGTGCTGGCCGAGCGCAAAGCCGACCGGGAAGCCCAAAAACGCCAGCGGGAAGCCTTGCAGCCCAAGCGCCCGAAGCCTGTTTTTTATGGTGAAAAAAGCTTGCAGGGCATGGCCGAAAGCCCCGATTTGCGCTACATCACCTTCATTGCTGCCACGGAGGTGACGCCAGAGCCAACCGACGTGCCGAATTACGTGACGGAATCGGGCAAGGTGGAGCAACTCAAGTCGAGGGCGAAGGTCGGTGGGGTGCAGAGCGAGTCCACGCTTGGCATCTGGGATCGCCAGCGTGACACGGTGTATTGGGTGGAAACAAAGGAATTGCCCGGCATCAAGCAGAAGCCGCTTTTTCTGCAAGATTACCACCGTGACACGACGGCTTGGAACCCGTTTTTTGAAAAACCGAAGACCGTGAATGTGCTGGAACCTGTGTTTAGTGATGGAGGAAAGGCACTCGCTGTCGTGCTTTCGTTGGACAACAAAGACCGCTGGATTTGCCTGCTCGACCTCGCAAAGGGCAGCCTGAAAACACTCGACCACCAGCACGACGAGGCTTGGATTGGTGGCCCCGGCGTCGGTGGCTGGGGAGGCTCGATGGGCAACATCGGCTGGATTGACAACAACACAGCTTACTTCCACTCGGAGGCCACAGGCTTTTCGCACCTCTACGCCGTGAACGTGTTGACGGGCGAAAAACGGGCATTGACGAGCGGTAAATTTGAAATCATTGACGCTGAACTGTCGAGGGACAAGCGCCATTTTTATATCACTTCCAACAAGGAAACGCCCTTCGAGCGGCATTTTTACCGCTTGCCCGTTGCCGGAGGCAACATGGAAAAACTGACCACGCTTCCCGGCAACCACGAGGTCACGCTCTCCCCCGACGAGCGCTGGTTGGCCATCCGCTACTCGTACAGCAACAAGCCGTGGGAGCTTTTTATCCAAGAAAACAAGGCGGGAGCCAAACCCGTGCAAGTCACCAAATCCACCACTGCCGACTTCGACAAATACCCCTGGCGGGAGCCGGAAATGGTCTGGTTCAAGGCCAGCGATGGCGTGGACGTGCCTGCCCGGCTCTACCGTCCAGCAGGCGGCAAGCGCAATGGGGCGGCAGTCATTTTCGTGCATGGGGCGGGCTACTTGCAGAACGTTCACCGCTGGTGGAGCAGCTACGCTCGGGAGTTCATGTTCCACAACTTCCTCGCCGACAACGGCTTCACGGTGCTGGACATCGACTTCCGGGCCAGCCAAGGGTACGGTCGGGACTGGCGAACGGCCATCTACCGCCACATGGGCGGCAAAGACCTCTCCGACCAAGTGGACGGCGCCCGCTACCTCACCGAGCAACACGGCATTGACCCGGGGCGCATCGGCATCTACGGCGGCAGCTATGGCGGCTTCATCACGCTGATGGCCATGTTCACCTCGCCCGGCACCTTCAAGAGCGGAGCCGCCCTGCGTTCCGTGACCGACTGGGCGCACTACAACCACGGCTACACCGCCAACATCCTGAACACCCCCGTGGAGGACAGTATCGCTTACCGCAAAAGTTCGCCGATATACCACGCCGAAGGCTTCACGCAAGGCCACTTGCTCATGCTGCACGGCATGGTGGACGTGAACGTGCAGTTCCAAGACGTGGTGCGCCTCTCGCAGCGGCTGATTGAATTGAAAAAGGAGAACTGGGAACTGGCGGTGTTCCCGCTGGAAGACCACGGCTTCGTGGAACCGAGCAGCTGGACGGACGAGTACCGTCGGATTTGGGAGTTGTTTTGGAAGACGTTGCGGTAAAAAAACAGAAACGGCGGGTCAGTAGCCCCGCCGTTTCTGTTTTTTGCTTCTTTGGTTCAGCTTACTAGCCCATCCAACAACAAGTCGGTATCATAAAATCCCTGCCTCTTGAAACTTCCCTAACCTTTCAAAATTTCCATAAACTCACCCATCGTGAGCACTGTCAGCTTCGGGAATTGCAGCTTCTTCAACGGTCTATAATCCCTGTCATTTGTCACCAAATAATCTGCACGAGAGGCAACGGCGCAGTCCACAAACTTGTTGTCGTCCAAATCGGGGTAAATCAAGTTCCATTTGAAAAAGACATTCACCCACTCGACGTTCGAGCGGTCAGGCAGGGCTTCCATAAAGGGCAAGGCAGTTTCGGGCGAGAAGATTTCGGTCAATTTTTCCTCGTATTCCAGTAGGATTTCCGTCGTCAGGCAGAGATTGAAAGCCCGCTCCCGGAACTTGTCCATGACGAGGCGATACGGCGACCTTCTGGAAAATGAGGCAAGCAGAACGTTGGTGTCAAGCACTACCTTCATCCTTCACTGCCTTTTTGCAGCCATTTTTTGGCAGTTTCGGGGATGTAGCCTTTGGCATCCCAAGCCTTGTCAGCTTCGTCCCTCGCCATGTCGAGTAGGTAGTCGGAAATCAGCTCCTTCAATGCCAGCAGCCGCTCCTCTGGCAGGTTGCGGGAGAACAGCTTGAGCAGTTCCATTTGCAAATTGGTCAGCGGCTTATCTAAAGTGATGGTGGTCATCGGTGATTTTTTTTCAAAAGTAGGGAAAAGGCGGGAAAACTGGAAGCGGGGCAGGTCGGGCTTAGAAAACACTTCGAGCTTTCCAATCCCTTTCGAGGGGGCAGGCGCTTCGAGCGCAGGGATTGGAGAGCCCGACGATAGGAGGGATTTCTAAGCCCGGAGCGGGCAGGATTATTTTTTGCGCCTTTTTGCACTCTTTTCTTCAGCCTCAATTTCCATTTGAACCTTCAGAAATTGCTCACTGATATCACAAACAAGGCTCTCTGAAACCTCCAAAAAAATAGAGTTTTCGATATAGTCTTCAAATTCTGTTAATGTTGACAAGGTATGTAGCAATGAATTAGCAGTTATTTGTCCTGGGTCTGCCAAGCCATAATTGCTTGGGCCTGCCAACATTACTTTACCTTGTCTAAACAAACCGAGTTTAAAAATTATTGCTTTGGAACCAGCATGAACACTATTATTGGCCATCTTATAAAACGATCTAAAATGGCTAAAATCAATTGTTTCTTCAACGCCTGCAAAATTACATTTCCCTTTTGGCAAAACCCCCGATAACCAGCCATGCGATTTTAAGAAGTCATCACCGTATTTAATCGCTAGCTCTTTTCTCATATCCTCATTCTCTTTCATCTCTTTTTTGGAGAAGGGGCGGTAACCGAGTTCTTTGCAATTCTTTTGAAATTCAATTGCCTCGGAGTAGCTTTCAATCATATAATAATCCAAGTATTTTTGACACAACTCGCTTGGTTTATCCACAAGAAAATTAGCATAAATGGATATTTCGTATAAAGTCCGCCATCTTGCCATTGCCCCATCTGCAAAACCACTTTTTAAAAGTTCAAGGACTTCTCCAGCAACTTGACAGGCTCTTGCATGAAGTCTGACTAATGTCTCAAATTTAACATCCTCACCACTAGCTTTTCGATATGAATTTGTGATTTTTTCCCCACATTCAATATTGAAAAAAATTAAAGCATCTAATAAATCTAACGGTTTTTTCCATTTTTGGTAAAGACGTTTTTTAAATTCATTTCTTTCTTTTTTTTGTTCAGACAAATTTGGTTTAAAGTTCTTTCTGAAATCCCTTTCTACTTCCCGAAGGACAATAGGGTAAAAACCTTCCAAAAGCTCATGCAAAAGCTCTGGATTATTGCTGATTTTCTCAATATCTGGATCTGCTTTTAAGATAGCGTTCTTAAAGATTTGTTCAATCCAATTTCGGTTATTCATATTTACCGCACACTTTTAGAAACAGAAAAGTTCCTTAATCCATCTGACAACACACCGGCCGCATCGCACTCCCCGTCTCCCTAAAATACGGAAACGCATTCCCGCTCCCCGGCAGCTCAAAGTAAAACTTCGTGCGCTTCCTATCATAGTTCCCAATCTCGTTCATCGTCGCAGCATCGTACAAGCGACCGTTCACCATCGTGTATTTCACGAACTCAGAGTTGCGAATGTCCTCCAAGGGGTTTTTGTCCAGCACAATCAAATCGGCGAGCTTGCCCGCTTTTATCGAACCCAATTGCTCGTCCATGCCGAGGGAAACAGCGCCGTTGAGGGTGGCACAGCGCAGGGCCTCTAGGTTCGTCATGCCGCCCTGTTGGAGCATCCAAAGCTCCCAGTGGGCGCCGATGCCCTGGATTTGGCCGTGGGCACCGAGGTTGATTTTCACCCCGGCGTCGGTGAGCTTTTTCAGGCTCTTGGAGGTGAGGATATGGCCGTTCTGGTACTCCTCGTCGGGAATCATGGTGCGGTGGCGGCTGCGGCTGTCAACGATGGCACGGGGCGTGAAGGCCAGCAGGCGCTCCTTTTCCCAGACGTTGGTGTTTTGGTACCAATAATACTCGCCGTTCACCGAGCCGTAGTTGACGATGAGCGTGGGCGTGTTGTGCGTCTTGGTGGCGGCCCAGAGCGTGGTCACGTCCTTGTAGAGCGGTGCGATGGGGATATTGTGCTCGACCGTAGTGTGGCCGTCCACCACCTGCGTGAGGTTGTGGTAGAAGGTGCTGCCGCCCTCCGGCACCACCTGAATGCCGAGTTCACGGGCAGCTTGGATGACCTGCTGGCGCTGGTCACGGCGGGGTTGGTTGTAGCTTTTCACCGAGAAAGCGCCGAAGGCCTTCGTGCGGCGCAGGGCAGACTTGGCATCTTCCAAGGAGTTGATGACCGCCTTGAAATCGCCGTCGGCACCGTAGAGGATGGTGCCCGTGCTGAACAGCCTCGGCCCGACCATATTGCCAGATTTGATGAGTTCCGAATTGGCAAAGACCATCTCCGTGTTGGCGCTGGGGTCGTGCATGGTCGTGACGCCGTAGGCGAGGTTGGCGTAGTATTCCCACTGCTTTTGCGGGCTGAGGCCATAGCGGAAATTGCCGCTGTGTGCATGAGCGTCCACGATGCCCGGCATGATGGTCTTGCCCGTGCAGTCTATTTCTTTTGCTCCCTTCGGAATGACGAAATCCGGGCTGACGGACTTGATGACGTTGCCCTCCACCACGACCGTCCCCTTCTCAATCACTTGGTCGCCCTCCATCGTGATGATGCGGGCATTGGTGAAGGCGATGACCCCGTTCGGCTTGTCGGCGGGAAGGGTGAGCTTGATTTTCAGGCCAGCGGTGTCCATCGGAGGAAGGCTGTCCCGTGAGCCTTGGAGGAACTTGAACCGCTCGGTGAGGTCGTCGCTGAAATATTCGTTGCCGAGCGTCCAGTGCAGGGTCTTGCTGTCGGCGCTCCAGTGGATATTGATGCCGGCATCCCGTGCCACCTGTGCGACGGGCACGGCCTTGGTGTCGGCGGTGAGGCCCACTTTTTTGCCCGTCTTCGGGAACGGTGCGACATAGACTTTGAACAGTTCCGACCACGCAACCCATTGATTGTCAGGGCTGATGACATAGCGGTGGGCGTATTTTCCATCGAAATGCTCCTGCTTGTTTTGCCCGTTCAAATCCACGCTCTCCACGCTCTTGACGAGGCTGCCGAAGAGGTAGCCGCCTTTTTGGTAAAAAATGCGCTTGCCATCGGCGCTGAATTGCGGGTACTCGCCCTGGGGGGTCACGAGCTTGGGCTCGGCACTGCCATCGGACGGGATGAGGTAGATGCCCGGTTCTTTGCAATGGGCAAAGCCCTGGTGCTCGTTGCCCCCTTCTTTTACGAAGACAATCCACTTGCCGTCGGGGGAGAAGGAGGGGGTGCGGTAGATGCCGGGGGCGGTGGTCAACTTCTGCATCAAACCAGGGTTCTCGCTTTTTGAAAAATCAGTTCTCCAAATTGCGCCCATTTCCTCGTCATTCCAAGACACATAAACAAGTTCTGTCTCTCGCTGCGGATTGAAAGAAGGCTCGAAATAAAAGCTATCGCCTTTGGGGGCACGCACGGGGGAAGGCCCTTTGGTTTCTTTGTCTGTTAGATGAACTAGCCATAAATTGCCGATTGCATTGCAAACCAAATAATTGCCCTTGGGCGAAGTCACAGCATTCCTCATCACCTTCACCTCCATATTTTCCTCAAACGCCTTCTGCCTCGGCCTCACCGTCTCCGCCACCTTCATTTTCACATCCACGGAGAAGGGGATTTCCACCGCCTTCGCAGGCTTTTCAGCGCCAAGCATGACGGGTACTCGCCATATTTTCCCCAAGCCATAAATCACGATTTCATTGTCGGTGGGCATCCAGTCGAAGCCGGGGTAGGCGCCGAAGATGGCCCATGCTTCCTGCTGGTCCTTGCTCAGTTGGTCGAAGAGGGGGTACTCCTGCCCGGTCTTCAGGTCGGCGACCCACAGCACCGACTGCGTGCGCACCCGCCGGATGAAGGCGAGCTTGGTGCCGTCGTTGGAGATTTGCGGGCGGCAAGCCCCGCCGGGGCCGGTCACCACGTCCTCGATTTTGCCCTCCTGCCTATCGTAGCGGCGGATGACGTAAATCTGGTTGTTCGGGTCTTTGTTGTACTGGAAAAAGCCGCCGGGGTACATGTCCTCGCTGAAATAGACGTACCGCCCGTCAGGGCTGACGCAGG
>CAYTZS010000181.1:0-10698 GCA_964442355.1 uncultured Saprospiraceae bacterium
GGCAAACCCGTTATGGGGTCTGTGCAGCTCATCACGGTAATTGGGAATTCAGTTGGATTGTAGGTGCAACCAAATTGCGTGGAAATATTGGCTTGTACCTCTTCAGTTCCGCTGCACTTAACGATACCTTTTGGCTGGCTCATCGGTGGCGGGTTCTCGTTCACGGTTCCGTTCATGTTCCATGCTGCACCTTCAGTCCAGCGTTGGGAACACTCGCAGGGTGTGTCGTTTTGAGCCATCAGCTTGCCAGTTAGGACGGGCAGCAGTGCTAGTGATAGTATCAGTGTAAAAGTACGAATGTGAGATTGGTAAAACGCCAAAAAACCAACTAGGTGTTGGCTTTCGACATACCCTCTGCTTTTTGGAAATAGAAACTTCTTCATCGATCTGGATTATAATAAAGTGAATAAAATGCTACCACTAGCGCTGGTCGTGCCTGCGCAGTTGTTGAATCGGCGGTTGGGAAGATGCTTTTCAGGAAATAGCCGCTAGAAATGCAGTTAACCAAAGGCGGCTATTTTTAGTATTTTAATAATATCTAATTTGATGCCAATTTTGAAATTGTTTTGCAATATGTAAACAACTGTAAATCAAAAGCTAAGTGCGTTATTGATTGGATATGCTACCTCCTCTGGTAGGTGAAGTAAAGCATCGCAACTCATCAAGAGGGTTGTCAAAACAAAAAAGCCGGGCTGCACAACGCAGCCCGGCTTTTTTGTTCGGTAAAAGTTAGGTCATGTCAACCGCCTGTTTTGTCTTTCTTGACCTTGAGCACGTGGTCAATCACTTCTTGCAGTTGTTCTGCCCCAATTCGCTTGGAAAGGATTGTTTTGTCGGCATCCAGCACATAAATCTGGGGAGTGGTCTTGATGTCGTAAATCGTTTTGTAACGACTGCGATGGTAGGGGTCAACAGTGTTGAAGAAAACGTCCATTTCCCGCTCAGAAATCGTACTCCAACATTTGTCAACCTCCTTCATGGTAAGGTTGCCTTCATCGTCACGAGTGGCAAGTGAAGTGCAAATTGCAAAAACCGACACGCCTTTGTCCTTATAATCTTTGGCGAACTTCACCATGTCGGGCATGGATTTTTTGCAGTGGCCGCAGTCAGGATCCCAGAAGAAAAGTACAGTAACCGGAGACTTGAAATCATGTAGCATGATTTTTTGGCCCTGCTGGGTTTGCATTTCAATGTTTGGGGCTACTTTGCCAAGCAGCAGTGGCTCCAAACGGTCGGCGTTTTCGATGATTTTCTTGAGCTGATCGGCTTCCGTCCAAGGTTCAAGACCTGCCTTGTAGTACTTCTGGGCAATGTGTACGTACACGGCATCCATGCCCACTATGTTCGACTTGGCAAATTGGTTCAGGAAGTGGATGAGGAAAAACTTGAAGTTGTCCTCTGCTGGTTTCATCTTCCCGAGCACTTGGTCAATGGCAATAATCAGTGAATCGGGGTGCTGCACCGTCATTTTGTTGATGTAGTGCTCCACTTTGGGGAACAAGAACGGGGTACGCACCATTTTGGGGTCGGCGAGGTCAAGATTGTCGAACCAATGCGATCGCATCCAGTAGAAGCTCTTGAGTTCCTTGTCTTTTTGCTCGCCTTCGAATTTTGGAATGTCTGCGGGCATGTTGGCTTTGATGACCAAAGCCGTCATGGAATTAGGATTTTTTGCGACGATGTTTTTTTGATAGCCAATCACTTCGTCGTCGAGGGCATTGATTTTTTCTTCGATTTTGGCTTTTTTCTTCTCGTCGTCTTTCACTGATTCCAGCTCTTTTTTCAGCTCATCGGCTTTGGGTCGGCGATCGCCGATGTACTTGAGGTAATCGTAAAAACGCTTGTTGTCTTCCGAACCGCTGATTTTAATGCTACCGGCAAGGTCGGAGAGCTTGGTTTCCACAGCAATCCACTGGTTGTTTTCATCTACCAGCAGCTGGATGAACTGGTTGTCTGGTGGCAGTACGATGAGGTAAATGCCTCCTGCCAGTTTTTCGTTGCCTTCAAAAAAGAGCCAGCCGTCTTGCTCGACATAGGCAGTGTCCTTGAGGTATTGTTTGTCGCCAAAATAGTAGCCCAGGTAAGCCTCCTTCTGCTGGAAGCCTTCGATTTTAGCCTTGATTTGGAAACCAACTTTTTGGGAAAAAACCATTGCCGGAATGGCAAAAACTGCAATCAAAACTGTGAGAAAATGCTTCATCTTGAATGTATTTGTAGTGGGTAGTCAAAAGAGGAATTTCTCCCCAAAATTACATAGTTGATGCGGTTGCGCCAAAAAAACGCAAACCCCGCAAGGATGTTGCGGGGTTTGCAGTGTTGGCTTGTCATTTCGCCATTTGAGATTTGGTTGAAATCACATCTTTGTTGCCCCAGAAAAAATCCTACTCCAATTGATGCCGTTCCCGATGCTACCGTTCTTCGTGGAGAACCAGATGAACAGCGGTTTTCCAACAATATGGTCTTCAGGCACGAAACCCCAAACCCGACTGTCTTCGGAGTTGTGGCGGTTGTCGCCCATCATCCAATAGTAGTTCATCTTGAAAGTGTAGTTGGTAGCCTCTTGGCCATTGATGAAGATTTTGCCATCTTTTTTCTCCAATTTGTTGCCTTCGTACACGCCAATTACACGCTCGTACAGCGAAATGTTTTGGGGGCTAATGGCCACTGTAGCACCTTTTTTGGGGATATAAATGGGGCCGTAGTTGTCATTCGTCCAGCCACCGAAATTCACTGCATCGTGCGGGAAGTAATTCCGGGCACCAGCTTTGTCCATTGGGAAAAAGTCAACTTTGATGGATGGGTCCATCGCTTTTATTTTTTCAACTTGCTCATTGTCAAGGAAATAAATGCCCTCATTGATGTATGCTTCTTGAGTGTTCACCCCAATTTCATCCAGTTTTTCTTTGTTCAGCGGTGAAGCCGAGGAAATCTGGTAGAGGAACTGCATGTGGGTAGGGTTTTGGGCAGCCTCACCATTGATGAATACTTGGCGGTCAACGACTTTCAGACTATCGCCTGGCAACCCGATGCACCGTTTGATGTAGTGGTCTTTTTTATCAATCGGGCGTACGACCAACTTGGCATTATTGGTCTTGATTTGCATGAAACGCTGCGTCTGCTGCGGGTCGCCGCTCGTTCCTCGCCTGTAATCGTGAATCGTCCAGGTTCTTTCCGGGAAAACGTACACACTGTCACCTTCTGGGTAGTTGAACACCACAGGGTCGAAACGCTCCACTTCTTGGATGGCAGGTAAACGGTAAAAAGGCAGATTAGGCTTGGAAATATAGCTTTCACCATCTACAAATGGCAGTCGGTTGTGCAGCAGTGGGAACATGATCACCGTCTTCGGCGTGCGGATGCCGTAGTGGGCCTTGCTTACGAACAAAAAGTCGCCAACCTTCAGCGAACCCTCCATCGAAGAGGTCGGTATCACGTATGCCTCGATGAGGAACATGCGGATGAACGCTGCGGCAAACACTGCGAAAACAATGGCTTCTGTCCATTCCCGAACCTGCGATTTCTGGTAAGGGTTTTGGCGCTGGAGCTTCTGAAGTTCACGGGTATTGCCCGATTTCTCGGCTTCTGCCAATTTATGCCTGAACTCGTGTTCAGCAATTAATGTGGGGCCTAGGTATTTGTCGTCTTTGTTGTTGCCAATCATGTAGAAAATGGCAGGCGAGAAAATCACGGCCAATGCTGAGTGCCAAAAATCGTATTTCCCGAAGGAGCGAACCATGTCCACGCACAGTCCAACGAAAATGAAGATGTTGACGATGGGAAAAAGTAGCCAAGCGGCATGGCCGGGTTTGTGACCCACCAACTTGCTCATTTCGACGAAGTTGACGCCGGGAATCAGCGCTTTTTTGCCATCTACCCCTGCTTTTTCAAATAGCTTCATCATCGTGATGCTGAACAGGATGTAGGTTATTATCAGGAAAATCAGAATTTCCATAGGTGAAAAATGAAGGAAAGTTTTTTAAAAAATTAGCGGCGTTTGGAACGCCATTTATGGGCGGCAAAGATAACCCAAAATGCAAGCTGCCAATGGAATGCACAGACTAATTGGTTTGCTCATTCGACAAAGCCCTCAACGAACAACTTTTCGCCCTTTTTTTGGTGACTGAAAAAGACAGTGACTTTTTTGTAGAAATACCCCGTTTTGCGGGCGTCGAAAACTACCCTGATGTACCCCTCCTTGCCCGGCAGCACGGGAGTTTCGGTCCATTCGGTGGCAGTGCAGCCACAAAGGGAGCGTACGTTGTCAATTAAAAGTGGGGCAGCCCCCGTGTTTTTAAACTTGAAGTCGTGCGAGGCGGGTACTTTCAATTTCAAGTCACCGAACTCGTGGGTAGTGGGTGTGACCCATGCAAAAGCATGATTTTCAACGGATTGCGATTGGAAAATAAGAAGGAAATAAAATGTAAAAGCAAGCATGGCTCGTTATTTCAAGATTTCCCAAGTATGGTCGGCCAGCAGCTTTACGGTAGCCTGAAAAGCGACTTTTGCACTGCGACCCCATTCTTCCGGTGCCACCATCGACAGGAATTCACTCTCATCAGGTCGGGAATAAAGATGATAAACATGCCCAATCAATGGTTTGAAGTTCATGCCCACCTTGTAAATCCGCTCTGAAACGTCCACCCGGCGTTGGATTTCTTGTGCCTGTTCAGCGAGCAGTTCCACCTGTTTCCGAATTTGAGAAAGCTGCATGTCCGTCTGCTCGTACATGGCAGTCACAGCCAACCCCGTCACTCGCCCTCGGTCAATTGGCTTGATGACTGCCCCTCCGACTGTGTGGGCGTATGGCAGGTTGTGCGGCGATTTCGCCACTTTTTTTTCATCTATCGGATTGACGAAATCTTCTTTCATGGACACAAAATTCATGGTTTCACGAAATGAGTTGTTTTTGTTAAGCGTCCATGAAACCATGAAACTTTGAAACAGTTTATTTCAAGTCGAAATTGCCGATACCGGCCAAGTGGCCTTTATTGTACACTTCTACTTTATACTTGCCTTTGCCAAAGGCGCCAAGGTTGGGGTCCCAGTTGAAGCAGATTTCGGCAACATCTTGGTTGTAATCGTACTCCTTCATGTAGGTGTAACGTATTTCTTCATTGTTTTCCCGGTTGTAAAACGTACCTGACCCTAGCTCGTCAATGGCCATCGTTTCCCCAACGGGGTTGAGGATGCGGATGTAGAAAGTCTCCAATCCTGGCTTTGCGATTTTGTTCTCCGTGGTGCGGATACAAACCTTGAGTTGGTCCACGTTTTTGGCGTATTTTTTCTTCACGGTTTTGCCACTGTTGCGTTCCTTCAGCGGTGTGACTGTCACTTTGTCCACTTTGACGACCGATGCGAGGTTTACTTTTTCCGTAAGCTTGGCTTTCTCATCTGATAACTGTTGCTTTTCGGCAGTCAGGGCACTTTTTTCGCCCTCCAACAAGCTGGTGCGAACATTTGCGCTATCCAGATTGGCCTCCAGACTTTTGCTGCGCTCCGTGAGCATGTCTCGTTCGCCTTTCAAGTTCTCGATTTCGGCCTTCATGCGGTCGATTTCTGCAACATAGCCAGCCACTTGGCTGCGCATGTTCTTCATTTCAGCTTTGGCACGGCTGATGTCTTTGCCACCCGCCAGCAGACCATCAATCTTGTTCTTTTGCTGCTTGAGTTCCTCTTTTTGTTGGTCAATAATGGCGTTCAGTTCTTCGTTGGTGCCACGCATTTCTTCCAGTTCGGAGAGTGCTTCTTGGTACTGTTTCTCCAGCTCTATTTTCAGGTTATCAGCCTCTGCCAGTTGGGTGGTTTGCGTGTCCACCAAAGTGTCTTGCTTGTACTTGTTGCAGAGCAGCACGCCATTGGTTACGAGCAGTGTGGCGATGACGATGCCAGCAATTATTAGCAATCGCTGCTGTGATGAATTGTTAGTTGCCATGTTTTGTGCTAAAGAGTTTTGTTTTAAAAAATCCAGTCAAATCCTTGAAAATCAACGTGTTGGTTGGTGAAATTGTTTGGTGGGAATACCCCTGTTTCTCAATTCCCTCGCAAAGTTAGCATTATTCTCAATCCGTTTGTTTTCAATGGGTTAGGCTCAAATTTCTACCTTTGCCCATCGAAAAAACTCGCCATGATTGAATCAATTGACATTGCCAACATCCTCTTCCTCGACATTGAGTGCGTTTCCGCTCAACCTTCATACGACGACTTGGACGAAACGTTCCAAGAGCTTTGGGCCATGAAAGCCAAAAACCTCCTGAAAAGGGAGTTGACGGGCGAGGAAGCCGAGCTGTCTTACACAGATAAAGCCGCCATTTATGCGGAGTTTGGCAAGATTGTCTGCATCTCCGTGGGCATTGTGGTGAGGGACGCCGACCAGACGCTGAAAGTACGCCTGAAATCCTTCTCACACCTCGACGAACGGCAGTTGCTCAAGGATTTTTGCAACCTCCTCAACCAGCACTACAAAGACCCCACCCGCCACTATCTCTGTGGCCACAATATCAAGGAGTTCGACATCCCGTACATCTGTAGGCGATTGGTTGTCAATCAGTTGGAGTTCCCTGCGCTCCTCCAAATCCAAGGCAAGAAACCCTGGGAAGTGAAGTACCTGCTCGACACGATGGAGCTTTGGAAATTTGGCGATGGCAAAGCTTACACCTCGCTGAAACTGCTGGCTGCCGTGCTCGGATTTCCTTCCCCGAAAGATGATATTGACGGCAGCGACGTGGGCCGGGTGTATTGGGAGGAGCAGGACATTGACCGCATTTCGCTCTACTGTGAAAAAGACGTGCTGGCTACCGTGCAGCTGCTGCTCCGATTCCGTCGGATGCCCATTTTGGGGCCGGAACAGGTGCAGCACGTAGGCCGATAAATCAAATGCACCAGACTAGCACGTACCCGTCCATTTTTTCAAAATACACCGTAAAATCGAGTGCCAAGTCATCCTTCACGACTTGTCCAGTTGTCTGCGCAATGACTTGATAATCAAATGGTTGGATGAAAATGTTTGCCCTAAAATCCAATTGTTTCCGACCGTGTGCTTTGTAAAGCGCTTCCTTTGCTCCCCAGTAAAAATGCAGGTGTTCCAACCTAGTTGCCGGTTGCAAGCTGCTCAGTTCTTCGAGCCGCATGAATTTGTGCGCCAAGACTTCGATTTTCGGCACTAGCCGCTGCACATCAATTCCTGTAGGAGAGCTTGCCAAAATGACGGCTACCCAATCATGTGAATGGCTGAACGAGAGGTGAAAAGGCGTTCCCCAGAGATGTGGCTTGCCAAATTCGTCTTTTAGCACAGGTACCCGATCTTCGTAGCCCTGCGACAGCAATAGTTTATGAACAAGAAAACGGCTGGCCAACCACTCGAGCCTTCGTCGGCCCTTCAATTGTGCGAGTTCGGTTGCTTCAACGGCTTGTAAATCAAGCTTTTGCAAAAAAAAAGCCTCGTCTTCCTCCATTTGCCATGTGCCAATGACAGTGCCATTTTCCAGTGTTTTTTTTAACAAAAGCGGCATGATTTGTTTGACCTTTGCGTGAAATAAAACCTCCGCAAAGAACGTAAACCACCAGCACACCACCAATGCAAGTTATAAAAGCTGCACAGCTAACTGGCCACAATGCCGCCATTTTTGCCCTCGTCGGAGGGCCAAGTGAACGCCATGTTTTCACAGGGGCAGGTGATGCCTGGGTGGTGCAGTGGAACCTCGACGAACCAGACTTGGGCAAGCTCGTGGCAAAGGTGGAGGCCCAAGTTTTCGCACTTTGTTTTTTGCAAGACGCACAAAAAATCGTGGCAGGCAACATGAACGGTGGCCTGCACTGGATTGATATCGCCGACCCTGCTGCTACCAAAAATATTGCGCACCACCAGCGAGGCGTTTACGACATCAAGGCCGCTGGAGACGAGGTTTTTACTGTCGGCGGCGATGGCAGATTGAGCCGATGGTCGGTGCAGGAAATGCGCCCAACAGAGAGCTATCATCTTGCAAATCAGTCACTTAGGTGCATCGAGCATTCACCTAGCCGCAATGAACTGGCAGTCGGCGGAAGCGATGGTGCGATATACCTGCTGGATGCCAACTCGCTGGAGCTTCGCCAAGTTATTCGCCAAGCGCATGGCAGCTCGGTCTTTTCTTTGCGTTATTCACCGGACGCTCGGTTCTTGCTGAGTGGGGGGCGGGATGCCCACTTGAACGTTTGGGATTTAACGGATGATTGCAAATGCATCAGCTCGCAGCCAGCCCACTGGTTCACCATCAACAGCATTGCATTTAGCCCCGATGGACAGTTTTTTGCCACTGGAAGCCGTGACAAAACGGTAAAAATCTGGGATACCCACAATTTTGAGTTGCAAAAAGTATTAGAAGGAGGTAGGGATGGCGGCCATTTCAACTCCGTGAACAAAGTGCTTTGGTTGCCAAGTGGCCTGCTTTCTTGTAGCGACGACCGGACTGTGATTCGCTGGCAAGTTAGTTGAGGAACCGTAACACTCAACCCAAAATCAGGGTAAAAAAATACGGGTCAGCAGCGAGATTGTCGAAGTAATACCGGGTTTAAGGTCCAGTTGCTGCTGCCCGCACATTCCGAGTTTAGTTGGTTTTGTGAAAAAGAGAGCGTGTAGCCTCAGAGCTTTAGATGTTTTGAAAAAAGTAATTCCTGTTCACTGTTGGCAAAGAAACTTGGGGCGCTACTTTTGTGCAACAAGGACAGGTGCAGCCATCCGTGGTTTATTCCAACTTTAACCATTTTGACCAGATTATTGGCAAATGTTAAATTGGTGATTTCTTGCTAAATCATTCGTTTTCAGCTACTTGCATGAACTGTTAAAATGCGCTTGCGCAAACTGTTAATCAACCTTAACACAAAAATTGAGCAGCAAACCATCCAAATCGAGTAAAAGCTGGTCGGCCAGCGACTACGCTGAGGGTATCCTTCGGGGGGATAGGGTGGTACTGGGCCGAGCCATCACGCTAATCGAGAGCAGCCGCCCCGACCACCGTGAGCTTGCCCAAGCGGTGCTCGAAAAATGCCTGCCCCGCGCAGGCAACTCCTTCCGATTGGGTATCACTGGGCCGCCGGGGGCAGGCAAAAGTACCTTCATAGAGTCGTTCGGCAGCATGTTGGTGCGGGAGCAGGGTCGCCGACTGGCCGTGTTGGCCATTGACCCCAGTAGCCAAGTGAGCGGGGGCAGCATTCTCGGCGACAAGACCCGCATGGAGAAACTCAGTGCCGAACCCAATGCTTTCATCCGGCCAAGCCCGGCTGGCAGCTCGCTCGGCGGCGTGGCCAATTGTACCCACGAAACCATGCTGCTTTGCGAAGCGGCTGGGTACGACACCATATTTATTGAGACGGTCGGGGTGGGGCAGAGCGAGACCGCAGTGGCAGGCATGGTGGACTGCTTTCTGCTGCTGCTGCTGCCCGGAGCTGGTGACGAGTTGCAGGGCATCAAGCGTGGCATTGTGGAGATGGCCGACCTGCTGGCGGTGAACAAGGCCGATGGGGAACGCATCGAACTCGCCAAAATGGCACGAAAGGACTACGCCCTGGCACTCCACCTCTTCCCCGAAAAACCAAGCGGTTGGTTGCCCAGGGCTGTCATCTGCTCTGCCAATACTGGCGACGGGTTGCAAGAAATCTGGGGGTTGTTGGTTGATTATCAACAAATTACGAAGGGCAATGGCTGGTTTGAGCGAAATAGACAGGAGCAAGTTAAGGCTTGGTTCAATTCCCAGTTGGAGCAGTCACTGCGCCGTTTTTTCTTTGAAAACAGTGAAGTCAAATCAGCTTTGGAAGCTACTCGCAGTGCAGTTTTGGATGGAAAATTGACCCCTGCAAAGGCTGCTGAATTGTTGGTAGATTTGTTCAAAAACCAGATGACACCGCCTGCCCCTTGACCCACTCGATGCCCTGCATCAATCAACGAATATCAGACCTCTGCCGTTTTGTCACCCACCATTGCCTGATTTTCTGCCATTTTTCATCAAAAAAAACGGAATAACGAACAAAAAGTCAGTCCAAACCTGCTGGCATGTAGATTGATTGGCCACATTGAACGAACCATTTTTTGAAAAAATAAAAACTAATAATAATGGGTAAAATCATAGGAATTGACTTAGGAACAACCAACTCCTGCGTCGCTGTGATGGAGGGCAACGAGCCAGTGGTCATCGCTAACGACGAAGGTAGGAGAACGACCCCGTCCATCATCGGCTTCCTCGACAACGGGGAGCGCAAGGTGGGTGACCCCGCAAAACGCCAAGCCATCACGAACCCAAAGCGCACCGTGGCATCTATCAAGCGTTTCATGGGACACCGCTTCTCCGAGATTAGCAAAGAGTTGGAACACACCACCTACAAAGTGGTAAAAGGCGACAACGACACCGTACGGGTGGACATTGACGGCAGGCTCTACACGGCGCAGGAAATATCCGCCATGACGCTCCAAAAAATGAAGAAAACGGCAGAGGATTTCCTCGGCACCGAGGTGACGGAAGCCGTCATCACCGTGCCTGCCTACTTCAACGACTCACAGCGCCAAGCCACTAAAGAAGCAGGCGAAATCGCAGGCTTGAAGGTGCGCCGCATCATCAACGAACCAACGGCTGCTGCCTTGGCTTACGGCCTCGACAAGCGCCACAAGGACATGACCATCGCCGTTTACGACCTCGGTGGCGGTACATTTGACATCTCCATTTTGGAGTT
>CAYTZS010000182.1:0-10628 GCA_964442355.1 uncultured Saprospiraceae bacterium
CATTAAACCGCTCTGCCATCTCTCCGGGGGCAAAGGTAAATCCTTTGGGGAAAAAGCAAATACTACCCAAAAAAATTGTCAAACTTCATGGGTGTCCGGAGAGTTCCAGCTAGGTGCGAGAATGCAGTAGAATCAGGGGAAAGGGCTTGGTTCAGAGGACTGAAAAATCAGGAAATTTTTAATTCAGATGCCATCTGGAAGCGGTTAAGTTTGGCTCAGAGAAGCCAGTTTTTGGACGATGGCTTTCCGCAAGCTGGTCAATGCATCCCACTCAGTTGGGTTGCTGGTTCGCAAAAGGGCAACTCGACGCCACCGTACCCAGCTCCTCGCTTTTTTCAGCCACCATTCCGTCACGAGTCCAAGTGGGATGACGGCAGCCAGATACGCCCATTTTACCCAGTCACCACAGCCAAAATAAACCGCTAATTTGCCCACCAGCCAAGTTTGCAGCCCGATAAAAAGCGGGTACATGACCACTCCGGCGGTGAACTTGTATGTTGGTATCCAGTGGTAATCGGCGTTGAGAGCGTTCGTGATTTTCTTTGTAAAAAAACAGGGCAGCACGTGCGTCAGGTAGCCGGGCACGACAACTGGCAGTGAAGCGGCTAGTGCAGGAAGCGCTCCTCCGTTCTTTTGCTTCGCAACTTGCAAGTCGGTGATTTTCAGCGACTTGGTTTTTTCAAAATAGTTGAAAACCTGTGCGCAGAAAGCCTCGTAGCCAGTTGCATCGGCAGCCTTCCACTGCCGCAGGCGGCCCAATACCGTTTGTGAACGGCGCAGTTTTTCGAGCGGTGGAAGTGGTTTTTCGGTTCGCAAAATGGCCTCCACCCGATACAGCAGTTGGTCCTGCTGGCCATCTTCGCAATCAATAATCAGTGCACCGATGTGCTCGCCGATGGCTTCCGTCAGGCAGTTTACACCGTTCACGGAATCGGCCTCGTAGTCCTCCCGGAAGTCGGCTACCCGGATTGGCTCGCCGAACACCTTCAGCAGTTCGCTTCGGAATTTGGTGGGGTCGGTGTAGTCCAACCCGACAGGCTGAATGGTGAGGCCGAGTTGCCAGTCGTGGCGGCTTTCGGCATCGAAGGCAATGCGGGCAGTACCCGTCTTTATTTTGCGCAGCCGCCGCTCCACGAAGCTGTTGCCCTCCGGTGCCACGAAGAGGCAACCGCCACTGGCGAGGTAGTTTGATGCCTGCTCAAAGCTGGCGGCATTGTTCAGCGGCTTGCCTCCGGTGTCTTGATAGCGCTCGACGGGTATGCAGTAAAGTTGGCGCAGCAGCCAAGCTGCTACTGGGTTTTTGAATAGGCCTGCATTGGCGAGGAACTTGATTTCGGCATCTACCACAATGGCCACGTTGAGGGGGTCGAGCATGGTGCTTGGGTGGTTGCTGACGAGAATGCAGGGATTGCGGCTGCGGTGGTGCCGCTCGCCTGCAATCGTGACTTTTGCGTAGTACACCGAGGTGGCAGACCAAACAAGCCATTTGAAGAAGTAGTAGAGGACGTAAAGAATAGGGTTCACTTAGATGCTTTCGCTTTAAAAAGCGGCAATATCGCTAACCCGTCTGAAAATTCATCCACCGAATCCCCCATTTCATCGAAACCCGCAAAACACTCCCTGCCCGCTTGGCGTTTTTGTTCTGATTTTTTCAAAACCAAAATAAATTTACCGCAAAAAATAAGGGAAATGAAAAGCACATCCATCCTCCGTTTTATGCTCTGGGCAGCACTCTTGGTCGGCGGATTCTTCGTCGGTTCTTCTTGGCGCTCGAACCACAACCACCCGGCGGCGCCCCAAATCAGCGCTGACGAAAATCCTTACAATACCAACGAAGCCGAAGGCCAGGGCAGCACCACATCCACCACTACGACCATGCCGCCCGGCCTGTTCGAAAGCGAAAAAGCGACCATTCGCCTGTTCGAAAGCTCTGCGCCGTCGGTGGCGTACATCACCACTTCGCAGCTCCGGCAAGACTACTGGACCCGCAACGTGATGGAAATCCCTCAGGGCAGCGGCTCTGGTTTTGTTTGGGACAAAGACGGCCACATCATCACCAATTACCACGTCATTCAAGGTGCCGACAAGGCGCAAGTCACCCTTGCCGACCGCACTACTTGGGACGCCGAGCTGGTGGGTGCCGCCCCTGAAAAAGACCTCGCCGTGCTGAAAATCACTGCCCCGAAATCGGCACTGCGCCCCATCCCTGTCGGCAATTCCGACAACTTGCTCGTCGGGCAAATGGTGCTGGCCATTGGCAACCCCTTTGGTCTCGACCAGACGTTGACAACGGGCATCATCAGTGCCCTTGGACGAGAGATAAAATCGGTGAGCGGCATCCCCATCCGGGACGTGATTCAATCCGATGCCGCCATCAACCCCGGTAATTCAGGTGGGCCATTGCTCAACTCCTCCGGTGAACTCATCGGCGTGAACACGGCCATCTACAGCCCCAGTGGCGCCTCGGCGGGCATCGGTTTTTCCATCCCTGTCGATGTGGTGAAATGGGTGGTGCCCGACCTCATCGAGTTCGGCAAAATCAACCGCCCCACACTTGGCATCGAGCTGGCCAATACCCAGACCGTACAGCGGTTGGGCATGCGTGGCGCACTCATCACGCACGTGGCGGAGGGTAGCGCTGCCGAACGTGCTGGCCTGCAGCCAACTTTCCGTGACCGCAACGGACGCATACGCCTCGGCGATGCCATCGTGGCCATCAACGGCGAGAAGGTGGAATCTTCCAACGACCTGATTCTGATTTTGGAAAAGTACAAGGCTGGTGACACCGTCAAAGTGAAAATTCTGCGAGACGACCGGGAACAGGAAGTGCAGGTGCGATTGGATGGCAGCAGGTGAGTGGGATGATTTTCGGCCTTTTTCATTGCTTAACTTCGCCCATCAAAACGAATTCCTATGTTGATTAAAAAACTGATTCCTGCATTTTGCTTGCTGTTCTCCGCCTGTGCCGTGCAGGCGCAGTCATTCGTCGGTACGTGGAAAACCATTGACGACGAAACCCAAAAGGCCAAAAGCCAT
This sequence comes from uncultured Saprospiraceae bacterium, assembly GCA_964442355.1. GTDB lineage: Bacteria > Bacteroidota > Bacteroidia > Chitinophagales > Saprospiraceae > UBA6168. The sequence continues at coordinate 3,037 of CAYTZS010000182.1, forward strand.
GTGGAAATTTACAAATCCGGGAGCAGCTACTTCGGCAAGGTAAGCAAGCTGCTCGCTGACGCCTCGACCAGTAAATGTGACAAGTGTACAGGCGACCGCTACAATAAGCCGATTCAGGGCATGGTCATCCTCGAAAACATGAGGCACGACGATGGCGAGCTGGATGATGGCAAAATCTTGGACCCCAAGAATGGCAAATGGTACACCTGCAAGATGTGGCTAAAAGCGGGCGACCCCAACGTGCTGGTGGTCAGGGGTTATGTTTTTGGATTTTATCGGACGCAGTATTGGTATCGGGTAAAATAAAGTTTGATTTGGGGCTGCGTGATGCGGGAAATCAACTTTTGTCAACCCTTATCAACCAAAAGAAAGAACTTTGCCGCCGTTTCAATACAATCCAATGCTTCGCACCACAGCGCAAATCCTTTCCGTCCTTTTTCACCCGTTGCTCATGGTGACCTACATGCTACTGTTGCTGCTGGTCATCAACCCCTACCAGTTTGGGGTGTACAAGATGGCCGAGCAGTGGAAACTGCTGATAATGGTGTTTTTGTCCACATTCGTGATGCCCATTTTTGCGGTTTTCATGATGAAATCGCTGAACATGGTCAAAACCATGCAGCTCGAAGACCGCTACGAGCGCATTGGGCCGTACATCCTCACGGGCGTTTTTTACCTCTGGATGTTCATCAATTTTCGCAACAACCCTCTTATTCCCAAGCCGATGGTCATCGTGATGCTCGGCTCCACCATTGCGCTGTTTCTCGCATTTTTCCTCAACAATTTCACGAAAATAAGCGCCCACGCTGCGGGCATGGGAGGCTTGGTGGGCATGGCTGCCATCAACACCTTGTTTTTCAATTTCGATACTTTCACACTGAGCTTTGGCAAGCTCGGCATGTACGAGATCAGCACCAACTTCGTGTTGATGGCTGTAATAATTTTGGCAGGCATCGTTTGTACCGCACGGCTACTGCTGGGAGCGCACAATGAAAAGCAGCTGTACGTGGGCTTTGCTGCTGGTTTTGTAGCACAGTTTATTGCACTGCTGTTTTTGCGTTAGGCCAAAAAAATGACCGAGCAACTCGCAGCTGCCCGGTCATTTTCTACCGAAAATTTTCAACATCTCCAGTTCCTAATTTCCCACCACCTCAACCGTCCAAGCCGCAGGTTTGTCGGCAAACAGTGCTTTCGTCTTCGCCCAAGTGGTTTGGAAAAGCGCTGACTGACGGTAGTTCTCAAGCGCCTGCTCGTTTTCCCAAAAGCTGAGCGTAAACAATACGTTTGGCTGCGCTACATCCCGCAACAATTCGAGGTGCAGATTGCCTTCAAAGGCCCTGATTTTGTCCTTGCTTTCCTCAAAAATGGCCATAAAATCGGGCACTAGCTCTTCCCGGAAAGTCAGTTTTACGATGCGTTTTATCATAACAGACATCTGATGTCAGACTTTAGATGAGTGCTTTTGAATTCAAGCGTAGTCGTCTAAAGTCTTTTGTCTCACTTGACCAAGACCATGCCCGGCGTGGCGTCGAGGGTGAGGAATTCGCTGTTCACGTTGGCGATTTCGATGATGGTTGGTGCGTCAATGATTTGCACGGAGGACTTGCTGCCCGCTGTGCCGACAGCATCGAAACAGATTTCGTAGAGGGTCTCGCCGTCGCCCTTGCTGATGCCTTTCACATTGGCGTCGAACCAAGAGTGGGTGAGCAGACCTTTGTCAGTGACGTGCTTGCCGAAGTTTTCGGCTCCGAGTCCAGGCAGACCAAATCCTTTTAATCCTTTGAATTTCAGCACTTTGGGATCCCACTTGATGCTGTACTGCACCGAAACAATGGATTTAAAGCCTTTGGCGCTGACAGCCACGCAAGTCTCGCCGCCTTTTGTCGTGGAGCCTCCGCTGACGTTCAGGTTTAGAGTGCCGCCTGTTTTGGGACGAGAATCCTTGGGCTGGGCGCTGGGAGTAGGCTGATTATTTTGCTGGGTTTGCTGGTCGGGTTGGGCTGGTGGTGTGGCCTGTTCAGCAGATGGTGCCTGAATGGTTTCAAGTGCTTGGGCAGTGGCAGCTTCACGGGCTTGGTCGTCGCCTCCGCCGCAGGCAGTCATTGTCATTGCGAAGCAAAAAGCGGCGGTAACTATTTGAAAATGAGGGATTTTCATGCGTCTATTTTTTTCTTTTTGTAAAAATTTTGGCTGCAAATAACGGGAATATTTGTGTTTGTGTGCTTGGGTATTTAGGTGTTTGTACGATTAGGGCTTTTGCGAGATGTCCTGTTTTCACTTCACCGTCACCTGTCCAGCCTCCGTCCGCAGGTCGAGGAAAACACTGGCCGAATTGGCGATTTCGATGACCGTAGGCTTACCGCTGAACTCAAAACTTGATTTGCTGCCGGGTGGGCCTACTGCCTCGAAGCAAACATCGTAGAGCTTGTGGCCATCTGGTTTTGAGAAGCCCCGAAGGCTGGGGTCGTACCACGAGAACGTGAGAATACCCTTGTCGGAGAGGTGAGGCCCAAAGCTTTGAATGCTCATACCCGTGAGGCCAAAACTCCGCACCTCCTTGAATTTCAACACTTTGGCGTCCCAGTTCATGCTGTACTGCATCGAAAGTATCTGTTCGAAGCCTTTGGTTTTTACTTCCACGCAGACCACTTCGCCTTTGGCAGCTACATGGTTGGAGGCGGTAAGCGTCAGGGCCGCTACTGGTGGCACTTCGTACACGACTTCTGGGATGAATTGGTTGCGTTCAGGGATTTTGTGCGGCGGCGGCACGAACGAAAAGGCCGACATGACCACGATGAAGAGCAACAGCAAGCGGTAACGGAGTTTTTCCATGTTTTCAGATTAGATTTTTGTGCAAACAAAAAACATACCCCCAGTAATGTGGTGACAAAACGTCAGGTTAAACAAGCCTCTTAACGCTCGTACGCTGGGTTAATTTCATGTCCTCCCCCAAGTCAAGCAACAGCAACCCTGGTGTCTTTCCCACCTCGATGCTGCCCAGCTCCTCCTCAAAACCCAGTGCCATTGCCCCGTTCAGCGTCGCCCAGCGCAGCAGCATCTCAAAGCCCACGTAGCTTTGGTAACGGGCGATGGTCTTCATTTCCTCCAAGATGGAAAGCTGCCAGTTGGAGGTCAAGCTGTCCGTTCCGATGCACATAACTGCCTCATTTTCAATGAAATGGCGATAATTTGGAAGCCTATTTTCAATATACAAATTTGCGTTCGGACAAGTACACCAGAACGCAGAAGCTAGACTGCCAACTGCCAAATGCCAACTGCCAACTGCCTTTATTTCCTCCGGCTGCGTTTCGGTGTTGTGGACGAACAGTGTGCGGTGCTGCGGGTCCATGTTTTCGAGGGCGTAGTAAATCGAGGGTTTTCCCGATGGCTGGAACCCGTTGAGCGGGATGCCGAAGGAGCGGTAGAACTCGTTGAAGTCGCCGGTTTTGTTCACAAAAAACTGGTCTTCGTGAACGGTTTCCTGGTTGTGGATGGAGACAGTGATTCGTGATTGGTGATTGGTGATTTGTGATTGGTTCGTGGCGTTGAGGAGCTTGAATAGAGTCTTGGAGACGGTGTAGGGGGCGTGTGGTACGCAGCTTTTTCGGTTGCCGTTGCTGTCGGCTTGTTGCTGGAAAACCTCGTGGTAGGCATCGAAAGTCTGCTGTGCCCGGTCGTCGTTCAGGAAGTCGAACATCTCCACAAAGCTGTAGTAGCGAATGGGGCTGCGGCGTTTCACGGCGGCGGTATCGGCCTTGTTGCAGATGTCACCAACGGCTTGGATGCCTGCCTCCCACATCTCCCGGTCGCCCTGTTCGATGGCGTCGTCTATCTGCTCCTGTGAGATGTGGCGGTGGTTCACCACGGTTTTCAAAAACGGCAAAAGCCCCGTGCCCGTGGGAGCCACGCCTTTCATGTGCGAAAGTTCGAGGTGGCAGTGGGCGTTGACGAAGCCCGGCACAATGACGCCCCGGTGCGTTTCGAGCGAGGCAGGGTCGTGGTTTTCCCGTTGGTCAATGGCGAGGATTTTACCGTGGTCGTCGGTGATGACGACACCATTTTTGATGGGGTCGGCAGAGACGGTAAAAACAAGGTCAGCAGTTAGTTTTTTCATCAATCACTTTTGAAGTATTGGTCAATCGCCCTTCAATTTCCTCCATCACCCGCCAAGCCACCTCCAAAGCTGCCGCCCCATCCTCCAGCGAAACAGCGGGTTTTTCGCTTCGCAAAACACTGACAGCCAGTGCTTTAAGCTCCTCCCGAATGGCGTTTACAGGCTCGGCAGGCGGCACTTCCATCGAAATGACTCGTGTGCCACCGGGCGTCTCCAACTCGAAGGACGGGATGCCCTGCGGTTCGCTACCCGGTTCGTGCATCCGTACCACTTGCGCTGATTTTTCGAGGAAATCAAGGCTGATGTAGGCGTCTTTTTGGAAGAGCCGCACCTTGCGCATCTGCTTCATGCTGATGCGGCTCGCGGTCAAGTTGGCTACACAGCCGTTCTCAAACTCGATGCGGGCGTTGGCAATGTCTGGCGAGTCGCTGACGACGGCCACGCCGCTGGCACTGACGGTTTTCACTGGCGATTTCACGAGACTCAGCACGATGTCAATATCGTGAATCATCAGGTCGAGTACCACGGGCACATCGGTGCCACGGGGGTTGAAATTGGCAAGCCGGTGCGCTTCGATGAACATAGGGTTCATGGCCACGTCCCGCACGGCGAGCATGGCCGGGTTGAAGCGCTCCACATGACCCACCTGCACTGTCACGACATGCAGTTTTGCTGCCGCAATGAGCGATTGCGCCTCGGCCACGGTCTGCGTCACAGGCTTTTCGATAAAAAGGTGCTTGCCCCGCTCGATGGCAGCCATCGCCAGCTCGAAGTGGGTGGTGGTCGGCGTCACGATGTCCACCACATCCACGGCGTCCAGCAGTGCTTCATAGCTGCTAAATGCCTGAATGCCAAACTGTTGAGAAGCGACTAAGGCTGCTTCAGCATCAATGTCAAAGAAGCCAGTAAGTTGGTACTGCTCCTGCAAATCGAGGAGGCATTTGAGGTGTATCTTGCCGAGGTGGCCTGCGCCGATGACGCCGATTTTTAGCATAAAACTGGGCTGTTTTGGCAGCAAAGGTAGGCAAGTGAGCTGGGCTAGGGGAGAGAAAAAATGCAAATAGGCCGCAGGTTAAAGAAAAGATGGGCGAGATAAAGCGTGGGTATTGACCTTAAAAGCAATTCGACAGCAACGCAGTAAAAAAACCTACGTTAGCAATCAGCAACGGCTAATTTTGCTGATAATTCTAACTCAGAAACGTCCCTCGATGAAAAAACTGCTACCCTTGTTTGCCCTCACGGTGCTTGCCTTTTTACCGCTACGTGCCCAACTGCCAGACGGCATAGTCGCCCCAAATTTCACTGCCACCGACATCAACGGCAATACTTGGACACTTTACGACCTGCTCGACCAAGGTAAGTCGGCAGTGCTGTTTTTTGGCACTACGTGGAGCTATGGAAGTTGGCAGTACCATCAATCCGGCCGTCTAAAGCAAGTCTGGGAACAGTACGGCCCCGACGGCACGAACGAAATCATCCCGTTTTTCATCGAAGTGGACGACAACACCGATGCCGAGGACCTCAACGGCACGGGTGGCGACACGCAGGGCGATTGGCTGACAGGCACGCCGTACGCCATCATTGACGATGCTGGCTGGCTCGGCGAACTTTACGCCCTTGACGATGTGCCGAGGGTTTACGCCATTTGTCCCAATCGTATCCTCTCCAATGCCATCGGGTTCCCAACGGTACAATTTCAGCTGGTGCATGATGATTGCTTGTTGCCTGGCGGCGTCAACAATGCCGGAATGCTCCGCTTCGTGAGCCCTCCCAAAGAATTTTGTGGTGAAGTTGCATACGCCCCAAACGTCCGCTTTCAAAACCTTGGCACAGCGCAATTGGCCAGTCTCGACTTACAGCTTTTTCTAAATGACAACCTCATCGAAACCCGTCAATGGACAGGCAACCTAACACTGTACCAGACTGGGGGGCTGGTTTTCAATCCCGTTGTCATCTCCGAAAGCTCGACCCTGTCGGTTAAAATAATTGCGACAAATGGAGAACCCGACGAGGATATTGTCAATGACGAAATCAGCACCTACCCATCGGAAGGGCCAGCGATAGCTACCAATTACCTGGTGGTCGAGATAAAAACGGACTATTATCCACGTGAAATATATTGGGAAGTAGTGGATGACCAAGGCACTGTTTTTCACGCAGGCGGCAACCCTGGCATCTTTGTCGGGGAGGTATGGGAGGGAGCATACACACAGCAAGAGACAGTCTATCAGCACGAAGTGGCGCTGCCCAGTGATGGCTGCTACGAGTTCGTGATTTATGACCAATACGACGACGGTATTTGCTGTGACCAAGGTCTGGGATACTACCGCTTGCAAGACGAGAACAATTTCATCTACCTGCAAGGCGGCCTGTTCAGTGTGCCAGAACACCGCCCTTTTTCGCTCTCCGGCGCTAATACCATCAACGACAACGCCACCATTCGTGGCTACGAAGGTTTCAGTGGCGACTTCTGTGGGGAGGCTATCATCACCCCGTTGCTGGCAGTGCAAAACCTCGGCACAAATACCATCAACTCATTGGAAATCAGTGCATTGCTGGATAACAACTTGGTGCAGACTTTCGATTGGACCGGAACAATTTTGCCCGGCCAACACGATACCATCACCCTCGACCCACTGACATTGGAAGCAACTTCTGAACTGGTACTACGACTGGTATCGGCAAACCAGCAACCTGACACGTTCTTTTTTCAAAATGAAACGGAAGTGCTGTTTTTCCGCCGCCTACCACAAACGCCCGGCCTCACCCTAGAATTCGGCACCGACCAGTGGGGCTACGAAAACTACTGGCAAATCACCAATTCGGCGGGCGACCTAATTGCCAGTGGTGGCAATCAACTCATCGGCCCGAACGGTGGTGGACTGAGGGTGGCCCAAGCTACCGACCCCGGTTCGTATCCTGACTTTTCAATCATTACTGAGCAAGTTTCGCTACCCGATGACGTGACAGACTGCTACACCTTTCTCTTCGTGGACGACTGGGGCGATGGCATCAACGCCCCCGGCTTCATCAAATTGACGGACAACCTTGGAAACCTGCTGTTTGATTTCCGCCCTCGTTTCACCGGCGATACCTACTTGATAGATGCACAGTTTGGGCCGAGCGCCGCAGGTGAGGTGCTAGCGCAACCTTCCATCACGCTCTCGCCAAACCCAGCCAACAGTTACTTGGACTTGGCCTTTCCCTTCGGAAAACTCAATGGCCAATTGCACCTCGAAGTTGTGGACGTAACAGGCAAAGTTTGCCAGGTAGCAATGCTGCCAGCAGGTACGCACAACCATCGGCTTGACCTAACAGGACTGGGCAATGGTCTTTATTTCTTGAAGTTGGTGGATGAAAATGGCAGCGAAGCAGTACGTCGGTTTGTCGTAAGTGGGAATTGATTTTTCAAAACAAATCCTACCTTTGCCCACCAAAATGTTTTAAAAACTAGTTGGTGCTTGGTGATTGGTGAATA
>CAYTZS010000183.1:0-10558 GCA_964442355.1 uncultured Saprospiraceae bacterium
GCCACAGGCAGAACCCATCCACAAACTGTACTACGGCATGATGCTCCAGCGCAACGGCAAGTGCGATGTGGCCAAGGAATGGTTCCAGCAGTTCGTTGACCTCTCGCCAGAAGACCAGCGTGGCCAGTTCTTGCTGCGTGCCTGCGACTACGAGGGCGAACTGATGACCAAAAGCGTGTCCAGCTACGAAATCATCAACTGCGACTTCAACTCCGCTTCTGACGATTTCAGCCCATTTTTCTACAAAGGCGGCATGGTGTTCTCTTCGGAGCGTGACACCAACCCCATCATTCGCCGCACCCACAACTGGACCGGCAACCCGTTCCTTGAACTCTACTACGTGGACGTGAAGCAGCAGGGCAACAAGGAAGACGGCTGTGGCAGCTACACTTTTGGTCGCCCAGAGAAGTTTTCGAATGAAATCAACACCAAGTACCACGATGCTTCCGTGGCCTTCTCCAAGAACGGCGAAGAGGTGTTTTTTACCCGCAACAACTTCCTTGATGGCAAAAAAGAAGCAGACGACGCTGGTATCATGCGCCTGAAAATCTTCTACGCCCGCAGCGAGGGTGAGGGCAAATGGGGTGAGCTGCAAAGCCTCCCGTTCAACTCCAACGAGTACTCAGTGGCCCACCCTGCACTTTCTGCCGACGGCAACAAGCTGTATTTCACCTCCGACATGCCAGGCGGTTTCGGCGGCATGGACCTCTACGTTTCCGAAAAAGAAAGCGGACGCTGGGGCCCACCGATGAACCTCGGCCCAGAAATCAACACAGAAGGCCACGAGATTTTCCCCTACGTTGCACCGGACGGCAAGCTCTACTTTGCTTCTGACGGACACGTGGGCTTGGGCGGTCTCGACATTTTCCACACCACCTACAAAGACGGTGGCGTGTGGTCTGCACCAGAGAATGTTGGCTATCCAATGAACACCGTTTCCGATGACTTCAGCATTGTTTTCAACGAAGAGGGCACCTGCGGGTTCCTCGCATCTGACCGGGAAGGTGGCGTTGGACATGACGATATTTACAGCTTCAAGAAGACAGCCCTCTCTGTCGAGGTGCTTGTTTACGATGAAAGAACAGAGGCTCCATTGGAGGGCGCAACTGTTTACGTGGCCTGCAAACAGGATTCATTGGTCACCAATGCCGAAGGCAAAGTGACTTTTGACCTCAAACTCAACGAGACCTGCAACTTGACGGCCAGCTTGGAGAGCTACCTGCCAGCTGAGGCCGAGGCCAGCACCAAAAATCTGACTTTGACGGACAAATTGGAGGTAAAAATCCCGATGCGCCGCTCTGCCATGTTTGAGGTGGAAGGCGTTGTTTTCGATGCATTCACCAGCCTACCAATGGAAGGCGCAACCGTCACCATCGAAAATGACTGCGGCCAACCACTCGCCGAGCCTTTCACCACCAGCATCAATGGCCGCTACGCCTTCAAACTGGACATGGATTGCTGCTACAAAATCAAGGCGACGCAGTTGAACTACTTCGCAGGCATTGCCGAAAATGTTTGCACCAAAGGCAAAACTGAGTCGGAAACACTGAAAGAAAACTTGTACTTGCAGCCAACTACCATCACCGGTATGGACGAAAACGATCCGAAGAAGCCAACGAAGCCGACTACTGGCAACAATGGCGAAAACGGCGAAGGTGGTGAAAACAACATAGCCACCAACAATCCTGAGACACAATACACCTACTACGACCCAGCCACTGACACTTGGATGGACAAAGACACCCGCCTACCTGCGGATGGCAAGTACCCTGACGGCAGGATTTACGAAAAAGGCGTGTTGAAGAATGGTGGCAAGGGCACCTTTATTCCTGGCCCGAAGCTTCCTAGCAGCACAAGCCCTGAGTTTGCTTACCTGCTCCACATCTACTACGACTTCGACCAAGCCTTCATTCGTGAAGATGCTGTTGCAGAGTTGGAGAAACTACACAACTTAATGGTTGAAAACCCGCAGTACATCATCGAAATTGGTTCGCACACTGACGCTCGTGGCTCTGGCCACTACAACCAGCGCTTGTCACAGCGTCGTGCTGAATCGGTAGTTCGCTGGTTGTCCGACAAGGGCATCAACCGGAGCCGCCTCGTGGCCCGTGGCTACGGCGAAACCGTCAACGTGAACGATTGCGTGAACAACGTGCCCTGCACCGAGCGTGAACACCAGATGAACCGCCGCACGGAGTTCAAGGTAATCGGTTGCACGGATTGCGTGGAGAAAGCCAAAATCGTATCGAAAGAGAACAAGAACGTACGGGTGGACGAGTGCAAAAATTGTCCATTTTAAGACAACAGAATTTAGACACAAGACATAAGATGGCACGGTGCCGTGAAAAAGCGCTGGGAAATTCTTCCCGGCGCTTTTTCTTTAGTGTAAAAAATGGATTTTTGCGCCGTCAATCATCCAACGTTGGCCGAGAACGATGAATCGTACGCCAAGCGCCGTTCACCGTCTGTCGTCCACTGTCCACCTAATAGACTTTTGAACAAAATCATAATCGCCATAGACGGTCATTCCTCCTGCGGGAAAAGTACCTTGGCCAAAGCCCTTGGCAATGCACTGGGCTACGCCTACATCAGCACAGGCGATATGTACCGAGCCGTCACGCTGTATTTCATTGAAAATCAAGTCGATATAAACGACCATGCTGCGGTTTCGGATGCATTGAAGCACATCAAGCTGCATTTTGTGGCGGATGAAAACGGCAACCGCATCCACTTAAACGGGCGGGATGTGTCCGAAGAAATCCGCAAGATGCATGTGGCAAACCTGGTCAGCCCGGTAGCGGTCATCTCTGAGGTTCGGCGAGAAATGGTACGCCAGCAGCAAGCAATTGGCGAACAAAAAGGTGTGGTGATGGATGGGCGGGACATCGGAACGGTGGTTTTTCCAAGTGCTGAGCTCAAGATTTTCCTCACCGCCGATGTGGACGAACGTGCCCGTCGCCGTTTCGAGGAGCTGACCGCCAAGGGCCAGCATGTCAACTTCGAGGAGGTAAAACGCAACCTTGCCGAGCGTGACCATATTGACTCTACTCGTGCTGACAGCCCACTGCGCCAAGCAGATGATGCCATAGTGATTGACAATACCCACCTGAACCACGAGCAGCAGCTCGAACTTGCGCTGGATTTGGTGAGGGAAAGAGCCGACATAGTCGAGGAGAAGAACTAGTTTTGATTTACTCCGAAAGGCATTTAACCGAATAACCTCACTTTAACAAAATGTTCCAATAAATAACCCCGCCCCGGTTGCCCGGAGCGGGGTTTGCTTTTTTATCGAAAATGCTCTTCGAGTAACGATTACTCAACAATCAGTCGCTTCGCAACTGCCTCTTGGCCGTTTGAGAAGATGACGGAGTAAGCACCGCTAGGCAAGTTGGATACGTCGAAGCGCTCGCTGCCGTTGATGGCATTGTCGAAGTTGCGCTCTACGATAACTTGGCCCAGTGTGTTGATGAGACGAACGTTTAGGTTCATCATGTTCTCGAAATCGTAAGTAACATTCACGAAGTCACCTGCTGGGTTCGGGTTCACACCAACCGATTTTGCGAAGATGGTCTCGTTTGCATCGAGGGCATCGCAGTTCACGCACCAGTTGAAGCAGTAGGTGCCGAGTGTCTCGTTGGTGTTGCCAATGGTAGCAGTGCGGTTGAAGCCGCCGTTGCTGTCATCAACGCCACAAGCCATCAGGTCGTCGTTGTTTTCCCAGCCGTTCGGGCCGTTTTTGAACTTCCACTGGATGGTCGTGCCGACTGGGAATTCGATGGTTGTCTCCCAGATGTCGTTGCCCACGTTGGTCATGTTCTGGTCAGTCCAGCCATTGAAGCTGCCTGCGATGCGAACACCACCGGCACTAACGTTCTCAAGCTCCATGTTTACACGGAACGTAACATCCACTGTTGGGATTGGCGGAGTAAGTTCTGCAAAAAGCACGTCGTCCACGAAGTACGAGTTATCGGCATTGATGGAGAAGAAGTCAATCGCACCGAGGTTGCCGGTGTAAGCTGCATCGGTTACTACTTGAACGCCGTTGATCCAGACACTGTACTCGTTGTCGTCGAGGTTGATTAAGTGTGTAACTGGGAACCAAGTGTCTTCAGGATAAATGAAGGCAGCATTGCCAGCCTCTGGAATGATACCTGTTCCGAAAACAGCCGTTGCGCCCGTAGCATCGTTGCCGAAGTGGGTATTGAAGTTCCACTGAACGCCAGGTGTTTCCTCGTTTTGCATGTTGTAGTAAGCTACATGGCCAGCTGGCACGTACATGTTCCAGCTAAGTTCGTAGTTGCCAGTAGTGCGGTTACCGAGCAAAAGAAGCACATCCTGCGTACCAGTGTTGCCAATGAACATGGAGTTGGCACCAGTTGAACCACCTGCGTTCACAACCAAACCGTCTTCAGGGCCACCAGTTGCACCACTCCAAGTGCTCCACCAAGCAGCGTTTTGACCAGTGAAAGAACCTGGGGCATAAAACTCAAGACCGTCGCAAATGATTGCACCTTGAATGTCGCAACTAGGCAGGAGCAAGAACTCCACATCGTCAACATAGTAGGTATTGGTTGCGTCAATCGAGAAGAAGTCAACAGAGCCGATATTGCCAGCAAAAGCAGTAGTTTCAAGCAGTTGGCCATCCATGAACAAAGACATCTGGTCGTTGTCGAGGTCGAATGCCATCGCCATTTCGAACCACTGGTCTTCGATGACGGTGAAAGTGGTACCGCTCTGGCTCACAACACCCACGCCTGGGGTGCCCGCACCAGCTACGTCACGGTTGAAGAACAGGTCGAGGTTCCATTGAACGCCCGGGGTTTCTTCGTTCTGGATGTTGTAGTAGGCATGGCTGCCTGCTGGGATGTACATCTGCCAAGACAAGCGGTAGTTACCCGATGCCTGGTTGCCCAACAGCAGCAGCACGTCCTGTGCACCACTGTTTCCAATCTTCATGGAAGTTGTTCCGCTGTAAGACTGTTCGTTGGTCAAGATACCATCTTCTGGGCCACCTTCGGCACCGCTCCAAGTGCTCCACCAAACTTCGCCATCAGCAGCAGAAAAACCTGGTACTGGATAGAACTCGAAGTTGTCGCAGATGAGGGCATCGTTGCGGCAAGAAGGCAGTTGCTCATAAATCACATCATCCACCCAGAAACGGTTGGTAGCTGCGTTGGCAGAAAAGAAGTCAATGGAACCGATATTGCCATCAAAAACCCAAGTGTTCACCACTGCGCCATTTATGAAGAGGGTGGCCTTGTCGTTGTCGAGGTCAATGACATGTTTCACATCGAACCATTCGTCGTGCGGGAAGCCAAATGTGAGGTTGTTGATATTTTCAATACCTACTCCAGGTGTTGCAGCGCCATTTGCACCGTTTTGACCGAGATAAACTTCGAGGTTCCACTGAACGCCCGGCGTTTCTTCGTTCTGTATGTTGTAGTAGCCAATTTTGCCAGCAGGAATATACATTTTCCAAGAAAGTGCATAAACACCAGCCTCTTTGTTGCCCAGCAACAAGAGCACGTCCTGTGTACCACCCTCCTGAATCAACATGGAGTTAGGTGCGCTGAACGCTTGCTCATTGCTGACGATGCCGTCTTCAGCGCCGCCGAGTGTACCACTCCAAGTGCTCCAGTGTACGGCGTTGTTACCGGTTGTGGTACCAGCCACGTAGTTGTCAAAATTGTCGCAGATGATGGCATTCGGATTGTTGCAATCAACTGGCGGGGCACAAGGGAAGCAGTCGTTGTAGCAGAATGGAATGGATGAAAGTGCATCTAAACCCACAACCACCGTGCGGCAAGTGCTTACACTTGCACTATCCTCTGGATTGCCTGTACCGTTGGAGAAGCGCCAATCCAGTGTGCTGCCAGCCAAAGGTGAAGCCGTGTAGGACCACGTGCCATCTCCGTTGTCGGTCATGTCAGCTTCTGCACCACCGTTGATGATGATTTTTACACCTTCGGGAGCGGGGGCAGTGTAGGTCATGTCCACGTTGAATGTGACATCAACATTTGGCAGTGCTCCAAAAGAAACGTTGAAGTCAAAGCCACTGTCCGACCAAGCGTTGTCCCACACGATGAGGTATGTCTCACCAGCAGAAACGATGACATCAAGGTTGGAGGCAAATGGGTCACCCCCAGCGCTTACTTCGCATTCGTCGTCGGCAGCACCGATTACGGTAAGCAGATTTCGGCAACCTTGAAGGACTGTAAGGCGCGTATCAGCGCCACCACCACACGAGTTTACGTTCATGACGCCATCAGCAGGTGCCACGATGGAGTAAACTTGGATCGAAGTTGCGTCAGTGAAAATGGAACCGTTACCAGTAATGGTAGTCGCAGTGTAAGTACCAGCGCCAGCCAGCGGAATATCAGCTTGGATGCCGTTTCCGGTGCCAGGATGGTTGACTGGGAAAGAAGCGGAAACTGTTCCACTTGCCAACTCGGCCTTTATGAGGTTGCAGTTGTTGAGGCTAAGCATGACTGCGGGAATGTTGATATTGCAATCTGCACCACCCATCAGAATTGTAGAGTCAGGAATAGCCGGGTTGTTGTTGCAAATGATGACGCCGATTGCGCCAGCATTCTGAGCATTGATTGCTTTAATGGCAAAACCGCAAACGCCCCTGTCAATCAAGGCAATTTTGCCGGTCATGTCGTTGGCAATGGTGCAGCCGTTTGTCACACCCGTTCCGTCGTCGGCAAGCACGATGTCCCCTGCCTCACCGTTCAACCAGCCACCAAAAGCGGCGTGCTTGGACAAGTAATCTCCTGCGATGCTCGCTGGTGCAGTAATGGTCACGTTCTGTGCGAACGCCCCAAAAGATGCACTTACAAACAAAGCCAAGAAGCATAGTTTTGATAAGTAGCTTTTCAACATAATTCAATTTTTAAGTTAAACAATAAATTATCCCAATGAACTTGTCGGCTTACGACGACAATAGATTTGGCAGTAGATGGCTGGCCGACCCAAAGTCGAACAATCCGCAACACGCTCAAAAAGCAAGCGGTGCTTGACTGGAGTATTGACGGTTGCAAAACCGATTCTCGGTAAAAATTAACAGGCTTTCAGATGTGCTTTCTTTTGAGAAAATATGCGCAAACGCACTTGAATGGGAGAATTCCAGATTTGGCAAATTGCCTTCGGTGTGCAAAAAGGTATGTTGAGTGTCCGTCATGTATTTTTGAGAGTGTAAAATCCAATGTCAGGGCGCTAAAATAGGCAGATTTTCCTTTTGAGGTAAAAAACAGTAGTTAAAAAATGCGTCCCTGCGTTTTTGTTTTTACAACTGCATGGTTTTCAAAACTTTATACGCCGTTTCTTCCAAAGAAATAGCGGTGCGGGCAATCGAATCCGAAAGTGCCTCACCTTGCCGACGAAGCTCAAATGCGCCTGACAGTCCCATCGCCGCTACCTCAGCTGGGGTCGCCTCCACTGCTCCGCAAATGGCCATGACTGGAACACCCATCGCTCCAGCTTTTTGGCTGACAGCAGCCACCAACTTTCCCTGTTGGGTCTGCCCGTCGAGCTTGCCCTCGCCTGTGATGACAAGGTCGCAGCCACTCGCAACTTGCTCAAAACCAACTAGTTCCAGAATGGTTAAAGCGCCAGATTGCATCGAAGCGCCCAAAAATGCCATCGCCCCAAAACCTAGCCCACCCGCTGCGCCAGCGCCGGGAACTTGCGAAAAATCCTGTTCGACAGTCTGCTCTATCACACCGGCAAAATGCCGTAAACCTGCATCCAACAGTGCTACCGCCGCCGCATCTGCCCCTTTTTGTGGAGCAAAAACATGCGCCGCCCCGTACGGGCCGTAAAGTGGGTTGGTCACATCTGCCAGCAACATCGGATTTGCGATTGCAGGCTTCGGATTTGGGGGCAGCACCTTCACCACTTTCAACAGGTTTTCGCCGATGGGAGCAAGCGTAACACCGTTTTCATCCAAAAACCGCCAACCGAGCGCCGCAGCCATGCCCATGCCCGCATCGTTGGTGGCGCTGCCACCAACGGCGAGGTAGCAGTTTTTTGCGCCATTTTCCAGTGCGGACAGCAGCAGTTCACCCGTGCCGAAAGTGCTGGTTTCCAGTGGATTGCGCTCCATCTCCGAAAGCAGTTGAAGACCCGAAGCCTGCGCCATTTCGATGAAGGCAATCTCAACCCCCGCCCCATCTTTGGCAAGAAAATACTGCGCCTGAATGGGCCGCATCAGTGGGTCGTGTACCGTAGTTTTCACCAGTCGTCCCGGCAAATGCCAAGCCAGCACTTCCGCAGTTCCATCCCCACCATCAGCCAGCGGGAAAAGCTGCACTTCGGCATCTGGCAATGCCCGCTGAACGCCCAGACGTACCGCTTCGCAAACTTGCAAGGCGGGAAGGGCATCTTTGAAAGAATCGGGTGCGATGAGGATTTTCATGTTGAACGGAAATCAACGAAGGTATAAAATCCGAATTTTCTGGTGCCCAAAACTCGAAATCGACCCACCTGAAAACAAGAGGGCCTACCCTTGCGGGTCGGCCCTTGCTTTAAATCGAACAACTCAAATTTTTCATCAAATCGTGAAAGCCGATGGCCCACAACCTGAAATTTACAGCTCTGTGATTTGCTCCACAAAATCGGTGCGGGGCAGGCTGGTTTCTTTCAGCGCCTTGAAGCCGCCGGGAAGGTTCACCAGATGGTCGAAGCCCCTCGACTTGAGGATGGATGCAGCGATGACCGAGCGGTAGCCACCAGCGCAGTGCAGGTAATATTTTTGCTCCCGGTCGAGTTGCGACATGTTCCTGTTGATGAAATCCAGCGGGAAATTGATGGCACCTTCAATGTGTTCGGCATTGTACTCGCTGGTTTTGCGCACGTCGAGCAGTCGGCAAGCATCTTTGTTGTACCAGTTGGCAAAAGCCTCGGTGCCCATCTCGTCGAGGGTGTCCACCTCTTCGCCAGCGGCTTTCCATGCTGCGAAACCACCATCGAGGAAGCCAATCGGGTTGTCGTAGCCGACACGTGCGAGGCGGTCAACGACCTCCTGCTCACGGCCAGCTTCACAAACAATCAGGATGGGCTGCTTCAGTTCGGTGATGAGCGCACCCACCCACGGGGCAAAGTCGCCCTCGACGCCGATGAAAATCGAACCGGGCAAGAAGCCCTTCACAAACTCGGCTTCATGACGGGTGTCGAGCACCAGTGCCTCTTCGCCTTCCCAAGCGGCCTTGAATGCCCGCACCGAAAGTGCCTGCAAACCCTGACTGCGCACCTGCTCGATGCTGGTGTAGCCCATCTTGTTCATCACGGCGTTTTTCGGGAAATACTGTGGCGGCTCGACGAGGCCAGTGGTCACCTCCTTCACAAATTCGGCACGGGTCATGTCGGCACGAAGGGCGTAGTTGAACATTTTCTGGTCGCCCAATTTACCCTGGGTTTCTTTGCTCATTTTTTTGCCACAGGCAGAGCCAGCACCGTGGCCCGGATAAACAATCACGTCGTCGGCGAGGGGCATGATTTTGTTGCGGAGCGAATCGAAGAGGTAGCCAGCGAGGTCTTCCCTCGTGAGCTCGCCCTGCTTGATGGCAAGGTCGGGACGGCCCACGTCACCGAGGAACAGCGTGTCGCCTGTGAAAATGGCGTAGTCCTTCCCATTTTCGTCACGGAGCAGGAACGTGGAGCTTTCCATCGTGTGGCCAGGGGTGTGCAGCACCTTGATGGTCACGTTGCCAACCTTCAGTTCCTCGTTGTCCTTTGCAATGTAGGCTTCAAAATTGGGCACAGCAGTTGGGCCATAAACGATTTTGGCGCCTGTCTGCTTCGCCAGATCGAGGTGGCCGGAAACGAAGTCTGCGTGGAAGTGCGTCTCCAGCACGTACTTGATTTTGGCGCCGCCTGCCTTGGCCCGTTCGATGTACGGTTCGACGTCACGCAGGGGGTCTATCACTACTGCCTCACCATTGCTTTCGATGTAGTAAGCGGCCTCGGCCAGACAGCCTGTGTACATTTGTTCTACTTTCATGTCAATCAAGTTTTTTTGTGAAAAATTGGTGCATTCCGACCACGCTTCAATCGTTGTGAGGTGTAAAAGCAGCGTTACAAATAGCACGAGAACTGCTCATGTTGCTTGCTTTTGGCATCCGCAAATTTCGCATCCACCAAAACATTTTCTGAATTGAACATGCGAATTGGCGGATGATTTTTATCAATTCCACACTACTTGCTAGCTCCACTAAAATTTGATGTTGCAAACATAGGCCGGTCTACTTGCCGCAATCAGTGACCAAAATCACGCTGAACAAGATTCTTCAACCTTAAAACCTTATTTGGCAATCATTCAAAAAGGTAGAAATATGGTTCGGCAATTCATCAACTCACCCAACAATTCCAAAAGTTAACTGCTGGATTTTTTCGCATTGCCACTACAAATAATAGCGGCGGCCGCATCAAGATGCCGCCGCCGCCATTATTTGTGGGTTTTCGGGGGGTTTTGAGAGCAAAAACGCCGGAAACCCAAGTTGTATTAGCCTGTGCCGCCAAATTAGGGGGGATTGATGTTTACTTGTTTTCGGTGTGA
>CAYTZS010000184.1:0-10485 GCA_964442355.1 uncultured Saprospiraceae bacterium
CGCAAAATTTCGAGCATTTCCTTGGCCGTCCCATCTCCACCCAACAATCCCGACCGCCCCATCAACCACCCTGCCGCCGCCGTCACCTCCACGTCCGGGTAGTAGCTCTCCCTCGCAAAATGTACGTACTTCATCACCATGAACGCATCTAACCACCGCCAAAAACGCTTTTGGAATGCCTCTGCATTGCTGGTGTTCAGCTGGATTTCGGCTAGCTTTTTTTCAAAACCATTGATGCGCAAAAAACTGCTGATGCTTTCCGGCATTCGATTGTAAAATGCCTCCAAGTCGGTCAAATCGTTTAAAATGGGCAGTTCTCGCTGACAAAACACCTGTAAATCCTCGAAGCTACGAGGTGAGTAAGTCAGGTACTGCCCCCCGTTTTTCAATAACTCGCCAACTGCCCGGCCCGTACCGAACGGCACCCGATGCGATGGGCGAGGGGAGGGGATGACCTTTGTGGCCATGATTTCGGCAAAGCCACCCAATGGGATGAATTTGTGCAGAAAATAGAAATCCTCACCCGCCTGCCGCCGGTTCATGCCGCCCTGCTGCTGGTAGGCGTCGCAGCGCACAGCCATGCTGCTCCCGATGGTCTGCCAAGCGTGTGGGATGCCAGCCCAGCGTTGCGCCAGCACATAGTAACGGAGGTGCAGTTCGTACAGCAAGATGGCGTGATAGACCTCGTCAGGGAAGTCGGGACCGGAGAGCGGGTGCTCGAAGTGGATGCCACAGGCAAGTGCTTTCGGATTTTCGGTGAAATGAGCGTGGATGGCTTGCAAGTAGTTGCGCTCGCAGCGGCTATCCGCATCGAAGCAGGCGATGACGCCCTGCTGGTTGCCCATTTTTGCGAAGCGGTAACAGGCTTCGTCCATGCCGATTTTGCGGGCAAGGCCGACCCCAGCATGCTTCTTCGGCAGGTTGTCGAGGTGCAGGATGTGGAAGCGCAGCCAACCCTGGCTGTTGGACAGTGCCCAGCGCTCGGCTTGTTCAGTGGTTCGCCGATTCTTCTCCCGAACGGCTGCAGGGGCTTCCTCACTTTCGTTCACCACCACGATGACTTCGACGTCGCATTTTGGTCGCTCGCATTTGTGCAGCGACATCAGGCTGAGCAGCAGGAAGTCCTCGTCGTGGCAAGGAATGACTACCACGATGCCAAGCAGCGGCGAGGGCCTGATATCAACAAAAGGTGGGTACAAGCCCCGTTCGGTGAGGTAGGGAGTCATGGGGCAAAGGTAGTGATGTCCTGCAGTTGTAGGGTCGCTATCCCACTTTCACAATCTTAACTGTTTGCCGAACGCCCAATAACAAGAATTGGCAGAAATAAACCCCGGGTGCCCACCCGTCGGTTGTGATTTCGATTGGCTCAAATGGCTGGAAATCCTTGTAGTTTATGCTGTTTCTGAGTCTGCCGTTGACGTCGTAAACACGGATTTCAAGGTCGGTAGGTTCGATGTCCCAACGGTCGGGGAAGGCAAAGATGGATTGGTTGTTGACCAAAGTTGGCAGGACGTGGAATTTTGGTGGTTTAGGCCCCTCCAGGCTGTTACAGTTCGGGAGGCTTTCCAGCTCCCACAGGTTGATTTCCACGATGCCAGGGGCAATGTCTCCCACAGCTTTCCCATCTACCACTTGGAGGTGAAAAGTACCACAATCAGATACATACTGAGATTGGTTAACTGGGTCTTGAAGGACGAAAATATAAGTTTCCCCAACCTGCATGAAGCCTGTGGAAATGTCGCACATCCACCCCCCATCAATGATGGTAAAAGTGCTGCCGACACTGGCGGAGCCACGCAGGGTGCTCAAAACGGAAATGTTGACACTGTTGCCGTTTTGCGACTCAATTCGAGCATGAACAATGTTGAAGTCAAGGTCGCCATGTTCTTCTAAAAAACCGATACTTTCACAAAAGCTGCCTGTGTCGATGCAAGAACAAGCAAGGGTGAGCTGCTGCAAGCAAATGACCAATGAGAGGGTGTAAAGGACTTTCTTCATAAGTTTTTATTTCACAGACAGCAGCCTGCACCGATTGGGTTGGGCAATGTCGGATTCAGTAATGCGATGGCCGCCTCATGCTAGAAGGTTATTCCACCGTTGCAAAAAATGCCCATTGTTTGTCAAACGATTTTTTTCCTGCTTCCAGCGCCTGCTGAGTGGCAACGGGGTCCCAGTTGTGTGGGTCGTTGATAAGTTGCTGCATGAAAGCCTCGTAGGCACTTCGGTTGTCTTCCGGGGTGTCGAAAAGATAAATCATCGTGGCAAAATCTGTTTTGGTCAAATCCAATTCGCCGCAAACGCCATTTTGAGGAATAGGCATGTATGCAAGATTGCTCGGGTCGTCGGGGTTGGAACCAAATGGCTGGTTCAATTGGAACATGAAATGACCCTTGTCTTTGAACCGGACGCCAAAATTCAGGGTGAAAACTTCGTCGGGGCACCCAAACTCAAAGGCAACTTCTGCTGGGTAGTCTGCATTTGGGCGCTGGAGGGTTGAGTCGGGGATGTAGTCTATCCGCTCATGCAACAACAGCGTGGAGTCGCCTTCGAAGAAATGCAGGGGTGTGAAAGTCAGCGGGAAAGTAGCATTTTCAACGTTGATGGGTTTGCCGGTAGCCGCATCGGTCAGCGTCTTGTCAGGAATGGTGACCGTAAACCAAATGGTTTCTCCCACCAAGTACGTCGCCTTAGGGTTATCGACAGTCAGGTTAGCCTGAAAGTTGTAGAATTGAACTTGATGGCCATCATCGTCCTGGTTGCAGCCAACAATGAACAGTAGGGAGAGTAGAACGTATAGTATGTTTTTCATGCGTTTGTGATTTTGGTTAAATAAGCTTGTCGGGGCATGTCAAAGCTAGTGAAAAACGTCAAGTTAGCCATGTTTCAACAGCATTTTTGTGACATTGGCAATGGTTTTCAATCGAACATGTTTTCCTGCTTTTTGCCTTTATTTGCCCAAAATATCACCTATGCGACTTGTGCTTTTCACCCTGTTTTTCTTGCTCCTTACTAAATATTCCACCGCCCAAACCGCCCGTTCCGCAGGCTTCCATCTCGGTATCCCCCTCATCCACGAGACGCTGAAGGAGGGGCGCAAGTACAAGCCTTACCAATTGCTGTTTTATTACAATTTTACCAACTTACTGAAAGGGCGGAAGAACGACCTTTTCATTTACTTGGAACCGCAACTGGTCTGGGTGCATTTCTCGCCCAAAGACAAGAAGGAATGGGAGTTCGGTGCAAACTTGGGGTTGGAATACCGCTGGAATGTATCAGGCCAGACGGCCATCACCGTTGCCGTTGGTTCTGGACCTCACTTTATCACTGTAGAAACGAGGCAACAACGCCGAGGCTTCATCTTTTCGGACAACTTCACCGCTGGCCTGCACCAAAAATTGGGCGACAGCGGCATGAACCTCGACCTGAAATGGCGCTTCCGGCACATCTCCAACGCCAATTTGGCGAAGCCAAATATTGGGATTGATTCGTGGTTTGTGATTGCGGGCGTGACGAAGGATTTGTAGTTCGACAGTGGGCAGTTTACAGTTAGTTTGCAGCTGTTTAGCAGTGCCAAGTTAAACGTCAAGTAACTTCAAGACTGAGGAACTTTAGGACTGACTGCCAACTGCCAACTGTCGAACTGCCAACTTTAAATCTTCACCGTCTTCCACTTTCCTTTCCTGAACAGCACTATCAATATTACTCCCATGATAGACTCGGCGATGAAAACGGACCAACAAACGCCTGCCAGTCCCCAGCCAAGGTGAACGGCCAATGCCCAGCCGAGTGGGATTTCCAAAATCCAAAAGCAGAAGAAGTTGATGATGGTTGGCGTCAACGTGTCACCTGCACCATTGAAAGCGGAGGAGATGACCATGCCGTAAGCGAAGAAAACATAACCCACCGAGAAGATGCGCAACGCCAACACAGCGTTTTCAACGACCAGCGGATTGGGGTCGAACTGAGACACTATTTGCCGAGCAAAAATGAAGTAAACGATGGACACCACCAGCATGAAAAGCATGTTCATGTGCGCCGTGCGCCAGACGCTGGACTCGGCCCGCTCCGGCTTTTGGGCACCGAGGTTCTGGCCCACGAGCGTAGCAGCAGCATTGGCCATACCCCAAGCGGGCATGATGGTGAAGATGATGATGCGGATGGCGATGGTGTAACCTGAAACGGCCTCCGTGCCGCTCTCGGCGATGATGCGCATCAGGAAAATCCAAGAAGCACTGGCGATGATGTACTGCAAAGTGCCAGTGGAGGCCACCCGCAGCATGTTCACGATGGTCTCGACGTGCAAGACCAAGTGCCGACGAGCGATTTTGATGATGTTTGTGCCACGAAGCAGCAAGTAAACTTGGATGCAAACACCCACGCCTCGCCCGATGCTCGTGGCCACGGCTGCCCCGGTGACGCCCATTGCCGGAATCGGCCCCCAGCCAAAAATGAAGATGGGGTCGAGGATAATGTTGATGAGGTTGGAAACCACGAGCACCCACATGGCGATGCTCGCATTGCCTGCTCCCCGGAACACGGCGTTGAGCAGGAAAATGAACATGATGACGAAATTGCTGCCGAAAATGACCTTGGTGTAGCCCACGCATTCTTTGATTTGCTTGGCTGTGCCACCCATCGAACGAAGCAAGTCTTCAGCGTAAACAACACCTACCACGCTGATAATCAGAGAGATAATAAAAGCGATGATGACGGCTTGGAAGGCAGCTTTGGCTGCTCCCTCTGGGTCGTGCTCCCCGATGCGCCTCGAAACGGTGGCGGTGGCCGCAGCGCTCAGGCCGATGGCTATGGAGTAAATGATGGTGACGACGCTCTCCGTCATGCCCACCGTGGCCGTGGCTTCTGGGCTGACTTTCGACACAAAGTAAATGTCAACCAGCGCAAAAATCCCCTCCATCATCATTTCCAGCACCATCGGTATGCTCAGCAGCACGATGGCCCGGTTGATGCTGCCGGAGGTGAATTCCTGTTCTTCACCAGAAAGGGCTTCTTTGAGGGTTTTGAAAATTTTCGACATTCGATACAACAGTTGGGTGACAAGGTTAGCGGCTGCGAAGGTAGGAATTTGGGTGGTTTGAGGGCAGTAACTCACCGAGGCGCCGGGAAAGTTCCAAGGGGCTGAATTTTGTGATTTACATTTGCGCCGTTTGCGGTTGGAGGCCAATAGCCAACGACTAATGCCTAATGACAATGTAAATGTCACTTTTAAAAAAACTAGCCAGCGAAACCGCCATTTATGGCTTGAGCAGCATCGTCGGGCGGGTCATCAACTTCCTGTTGGTACCCATTCACAGCCGGGTGTTTCTGGAGGGCGAGTATGGCGTCTCCCAAAAACTCTACGCCGTGGTCGGCATAGCGATGGTGTTCCTCACCTTCCGCTTGGAGACTGCCTACTTTCGCTTCGGCACCGATGCCACCGACCGGGAGCGCAGCTTCGGCACGGCGCTGACCACGCTGCTGGTGGCCACGGGCATTTGGTTGGCGCTGGGATTGGCCTTTTTGCAGCCCATTTCCAGTTGGCTGCTGCTACCCGACCGCACCGACCTCGTGCTGATGGTGCTTGCCATCCTCGCCCTCGATGTGCTGGCCGAAATTCCCTTTGCCCGACTGCGCTTGGAGAAGCGGCCCATTCGGTTTGCCAGCATCAAAATTGCTGGCATCATGACCAACGTGCTGCTCACGCTGGCCATCCTCGTCTGGTGGCGCAACCATCCATCGGTCAACATTTTGGGAGGAACGTACAATCCCGATTTCGGTATCGGCTATGTGTTTATGGCCAATTTGATGGGGAGCGTCGTCGTGCTGGCGCTGTTGTTGTTCGATGCTTTTTTCAAAAAAAGTAAGCTGCCGGTGTCCGCTCCACTTGATGCGCCGCTTGCAACAGCATCCAAGTTGCGCCTGCAATTCGATGCTGTTTTGTTCAAAAAAATGGCGCTGTACTCCGCCCCGCTGGTCATCGTCGGGCTGGCTGGCGTGGCCGACGAGACGCTCGACCGCATCCTGCAAGAACGGCTGCTGCCCGGCACCTTGGCCGAAAACCAAGCCACCATGGGCATCTATTCCGCAGGCTACAAGCTGACGGTCATCTTGGCGCTGTTCACGCAGGCGTTCCGCTACGCCGCCGAGCCGTTCTTTTTTGCGCACGCAAAAAACAAGGACGCCCCCGAACTCTACGGCCAAGTGGCCAAGTTCTTCACGCTCATCAGTGCGCTGGGCATGTTGTTCGTGCTGCTGTACCTCGATGCATTCCAGTATATTTTGGGCGCAAAATTTAGGGGTGCGCTGGACGCTGTGCCGGTTGTGCTGTTGGCGAGTCTGTTCCTCGGCATCTACTACAATTTCAGCGCCTGGTACCGCCTCACCGACCGCACGATTTGGGGCGTGTACATCTCACTTTTCGGTTTGGCCATCACCGTCGTTTTCAACGTCCTCTGGATTCCGACGATGGGCTACATGGGCTCTGCTTACGCCAAACTGCTTTGCTACGGCGGCATGATGGTGGCGGGTTGGTACTTTGGGCAGCGGTTTTTCCCCGTCAATTATCCATTGGGGCGCATGGCGTTGTACGTGGCGTTGGCGGTGGCGCTTTCTTATTTGGCAGAGCTGCTAGCGCAAATGGCGGGGTACGGCTTCGTGGCAAAAATGGTGGTGAACACGGTGCTGATGCTGGGGTATTTGGGCGTGGCATGGTGGTTGGAGCGACGGAGTTTGAAGGTATTGGGTTAACTTGCTGGCGCTAAAAAATTGCAACTATGAACCTCCTGCCCATCCATCAAAAGCTCGAAGACAACACGGAATTCCTGCACTTGCCCGAGGACGTGACCTACCTCAGCATGACCATCGGTTTCTTTGAAAAAATAGGCTACAACCCACCGTGGATTGGCTACTTTGCTAAAAAGGACGGGCAACTAGTGGCCAACTGTGCCTTCAAAGGCCAGCCCGTTGATGGCAAGGTGGAGATTGCTTATGGCACCTTCGAGCCGTTCCAGCGGCAAGGCATCGGCACGGAAGTCTGTCGGCAACTGGTGCTGCTGGCACAGCAAACCGACCCAACCGTCCGCATCACCGCCAGGACGCTGCCGGAGCACAATTACTCGACACGCATTTTGGAAAAGAACAACTTTCGCTTGCTCGGCACGGTGGAAGACCCTGAGGATGGGGAGGTATGGGAGTGGGAATGGGCAGGCTAGTTTTTCCTTCCTACTTTTGCTCCCTAAATCAATCACCTGACATGAAAATCCATCTCCTGCTGTGCCTTTTCGGGCTTGCACTTTTCACCGCCTGCAAGCAAGAACCCGCCGTAACTACTGCCCCCCCGCCACCTGCCAAGTCCGACCCGCATTCCTTTGCCCGGCCCGACCTCGCCATTGCGAAGCACCTCGACCTGAGCTTGAAAGTGGATTTTGAGAAGAAAACCCTCACGGGCTCGGCGGCTTGGACGATTGAAAACCCCGGCAAGGTCAGCGAAATCATTTTCGACACTGACAACCTCGATATCCAAAAAATCACGCTGGGCAAGGAGGCGAAGGAGGCCAAGTTCTTCCTCGTCGCACCGGATTCCGTGCTTGGCTCGGCGCTGCGGGTGGAAATCGAACCGACGACCGACCTCGTCACCATTCACTACGCCACCCGCCCCGATGCGGCGGCGCTGGGTTGGATGGAACCGAGCATGACGGCGGGCAAAAAGCAGCCGTTCCTGTTCACGCAGGGCCAAGCCATCCTCACCCGCTCTTGGATTCCGTGCCAAGACTCGCCCGGCAACCGCCTCACTTACAACGCCACCATCGAAGTACCGACGGGCATGATGGCCCTGATGAGTGCCGAAAACCCGCAGCAGACTTCGCCGGATGGCAAATACAGCTTCAAGATGGCGCAGCCCATTGCACCTTACCTCGTTGCATTGGCGGTGGGCGAACTCTCGTTCAAGCCCGTCGGGCCACGCACAGGCGTGTACGCCGAGCCATCCATGCTGGAGCAGGTGGCCTGGGAGTTTGCCGACATGGAGAAAATGGTGACGACCGCCGAAGGGCTTTACGGTCCCTACGATTGGGGGCGCTTCGATGTGGTGGTGCTGCCCACCGGCTTCCCGTTTGGCGGCATGGAAAATCCGAAACTGACCTTCGCCACGCCGACGGTGGTGGCGGGCGACCGCAGCTTGGTGTCGCTGGTGGCGCACGAGCTGGCACACTCGTGGTCAGGCAACCTCGTGACCAATTCCACTTGGAACGACTTCTGGTTGAACGAGGGCTTCACGGTCTATTTCGAGCGGCGCATCATGGAGGCACTCTACGGCGCCGAGTACACTGAGATGCTGGCGCAACTGGAGTATTGGGAACTGCTGAACGAGCTAAAGGACTTCGGGCCAGACAACCCCGACACCAAGCTGAAAGGCAACTTCGCCGGGCGCAATCCCGACGACGGCGTGACGGGTATAGCCTACCAAAAAGGCTCGCTGTTCCTCATCATGCTGGAGCGCCTGACCGACCGGGCAAAATGGGACGAGTTTCTGAAAAGCTGGTTTACAAGCCACAAGTTTACTTCGCAAAACACGGAGGATTTCTTGGCCTTTTTGAAGAAAAACTACCTTGAAAAGTACGGCGTGACGGCCAATGTGGATGAGTGGGTCTATGGCCCCGGCCTCCCCGCCAACTGCCCCGTGCCCAACTCCGCCAAGCTCGCCAATGCAGCCAAAGCGGCGGCTGACGTCGCTACTTCCTTGCCAGAGACAAAGGGTTGGACCCCGCACGAGTTTATCCATTTCGTGCGCAGCCTTCCCAAAGATGCGGATATAGCCACCTTGAAAAAGTTGGATAACCGATTCCGCTTCACCCAGTCCACCAATGCCCCACTACAGAGCGCTTGGTACGAGGTGTGCATTCGCCACGGCTATGTGACGGAGATTTTGCCGCAGGTAGAAGGTTACCTGGTCCAAGTAGGTCGGCGTTACTTGGTGCTTTCGATTTACAAGGCACTGAAGGAAACGGGTCATATCGAGGATGCCCGCCGCATCTTTGAAAAAGCAAAGCCAGGTTATCATGCGGTTACCCGGAGCAGCGTAGAGGAGTTATTGAAGTAAACTTTTAACTTCATTTTGATGAAAAATGTAATAAACCCAATGGCCGTCATCGGCATTATGATGCTTGCAGCGGGTTGTTCCAAAACTTCGCCAGATGCCATCAAGGAAGCATTGATAGGCCAAAATTATTGGCTAATCAATGCCAACAACGACAGTACCCAAATCGAGTTTTTGGAAAACAACTGCACCCGCAATTACAACTGGCAGGCGTTCATCGTGGACGAGTGGGCAATTAAGGAAGTGGACGGCCAGTTGGTGCTGAACTTTGATACCCATGACTATGAACCCAAGCAATTGGCGGACAAAAGCTTTGAGTTTCACTGCGCCAAGACCGGGGAGCGCTTGGTGAAAGCGCCTACTGCTACTTTTAGCCCTGAGGCCCTGCTTGGCACATGGCAAGATGCCCATTTTTCTGGCAAACAGCCCAGTGAACTTTCACCCTGCCCGAATGGCACGCCGGTAGTGCCTTCCATTACCTTCAAGGGCAGCGAATGCACCATTCAGGATTTTTGCGCATCAAAAGTTGAGCAGTACGCAGTCAACGCACTGGCAAAAACCATCTGCTTCGGCGACCCCTGCACCGCTGGCGACCAATGGAAAATCAAGGAATTGTCAGGTGATAAACTGGTGCTGGACGTGCGGAAAACGGTGGACGGTAAGGTGGGGTATGAGTTTAACAAGTGGTATGTGAAAGTAAAGGGGTAAATACCCATTTTCGAATAATTCTAGGCTAGAAGCAGGCCTAGCCATATAGGAGTTGCAGGGAAGTATCCTCTATTTTCACACAGAATAAAGTAGCCTCATTAACTGCTTAAAGTTTATTTGTCGGAAAATCTCCGTGTCACTTTGTGTTCTCTATATCTCTGTGTTAAATAATTCAACACGGAGGCACTAAAGACACAGAGAGACACGGAGGTCAGCAAGACGTTTCACCATCGTAAGTCATCAATCGTAAATTATCACGGCTTATTCTTAAGCCACCTATCCAACCAGCCGAAGAACTCCCGCTGCCAGAGCAGGCTGTTTTGTGGTTGCATCACCCAGTGGCCTTCGTCGGGGAAGTAGAGGAACTTGCTCGGAATACCCTTCATTTGAGCTGCTGTGAATGCCTGCATCCCCTCGCTCTCTGGCACCCGGAAGTCGAGGCCGCCGTGGATGACCAGCAGGGGGGTGTCCCAGTTGTTTACGTATTTGTGCGGCGAGTCCAACTTCCAAGTCTCGCCAGCGTTGGGGTTCCAGTAGGGGCCTTCGAGGTCGTTGTTTGCGAAGAACATCTCCTCCGTCGTGCCATACCAGCTTTCCATGTTGAACATGCCGCAGTGCGAGATGAACGCCTTGAAACGCTTCTGGTGGTTGCCTGCCAGCCAGTAGGCCGAGTAGCCGCCGAAGCT
>CAYTZS010000185.1:0-10440 GCA_964442355.1 uncultured Saprospiraceae bacterium
TCAAAGTCGAAATGTGTCAAAATTGCAGCCTAAATTAATCCAAACCTCACGTTAAATAAAATCCACATCCACATAATACGGATACCGCATCAGGTATTCGATGGCCTGCTTGATGTCGTACCCCTCATGCACTGCCCGATAGAGCATCTGCGTAATGGGCACGTGTAGCTTGAGGTGGTCGGCTAGGTGCTTTGCGATTTTTAGGGTGCGCACCCCTTCCGCAATTTCGGGCATGGAGGCGAGTATTTCCTGTGTGGTTTCGCCCTTGCCAAGCCGATAGCCGAACGTGTAGTTGCGGCTGCTCATGCTGGTGGCCGTGCAGATGAGGTCGCCAATGCCCGCCGTACCAACAAATGGTTTTGGCGAAGCACCGAATGCCTTCCCGAAATAAATCATTTCAATCAAGCCCCGGTTGATGAGCAAAGCTTGTAGGTTTTTGCCCAACCCAAGCCCGCCGAGTATGCCGCTGCCGATGGCGATGGTGTTCTTCAATGCCCCGGCAAGCTCAGCCCCTAGTATGTCGTAGGTGCCGAACACTTGAAAATGGCGACTGCTCAAGACTTTTTTGCCCAAGCTCACCACCTCGTCGAACTTACTGCCGATGACCGTGGCCGTTGGTTGCCCAGCCATGATTTCGGAGGCGAGGTTGGGGCCGGAAAGGCAGCCGATGCGCACCACCACAGATTCCTCTCGAATGACTTCGCTCATGGTACGAACGCTGTTGCGGGTGATTTTGCCTTGGCGCAGTTCTTCTTCCGTCATGTTTTTGATGTCGAAACCCTTCGTACCGTGAATCATGATGTGGTACGGTCGCAAGTACGGCGAAAAGGTTTGCATCATCGGGCGGAAGCCCTCAGAGGTGACGATAGGGAAAATCAGTGCGCATTTTTCAGCAATCTCTTGTGGGTCGGAAGTGGCACGGATGCGTTCTGGCAGCTTGATGTTGAACCCTGGGTGGAAGTGCTCGTCGTTGATGGCATGAACGAGGTTGTCACGGCGGCTGAAAATCAGTACATCGGTGTTGAAGGCCAGCAAATTGGCCACTGCCGTGCCGAAACTGCCGGACCCGATGACACCTGCACAGATATGTTGGTTGTTTTTTGACATGCTAAAATCGCCATTGGCCATTGAATCGTCATCGAGGTCATTGGTCACTGGCCATTATGCGAAACACAGAATGACCAGTGACTTAGTGACCAAAGACCAATGGAAGTGGCCAAAAGTACGTCTTTTTCAAAAACGCACCAGCCAGAAGTCCTGCTTTTCAGGAAAGCTGCTCAATCGGAACAATGGGTGAAATTGCTTCTGCCTCTTTTTCGGACGTTGGTTTTGCGGGATCGGGGTTCCTTTTTTTCATCGCCAAAAATCCGAAGAAGGTGACCAAGCAGATTGCCCCAGAGAGGTACCACAGTGTATCGAAGCCGTGGTTGCCTGCAATTCTCATCGAAAAATAAGGCCCAACTATATGAGCCAATGAGTAGGTCATGGAGTACAGCCCCATGTACTTGCCCCGGTTGGCGTCAGTGGTGCGGCTGAGGGCGAAGGAGTTGGCGAAGGGCATGTTGAAAATCTCGCCAATCGAAAGCGCAAACATGGACAGCACGGCAATGGCGATGCTTTGTGGTGCTGAATTGAGTACGACATAGCCAAAGGCATACATCAGCACACCAGCAGCGATGCAGTTCATCCGCTTCATCTTCCGCTCCAGCGTGAACACCAACGGCATTTCAAAGAGGAAAACGATGAGGCCGTTGAAGGCCAGCAACGCCCCTATCTGCCATTCGCTCATGTGCATCACTTTCTCGTAATAAACTGGCAGCGTAGAAATGAGCTGTAAAAAAACGGTTGCACCCAGTGTCGTGAGCAGTAAGAAAACCAAGTACTGCCTATCCCTATAAGGTGACATAACTACCTGATTTTCAGCGATTTTTGTCTCAATTTTTGGTTGGCCTTCAACCTTTTTAGGCTTCAGCAACACCCGAAAGAAAATGGCCGAAGCGATACAAGTGATGCCGTCCACCCAGAACAGCATTTGGTAACCCTTCCATGCAGCCAACACCCCACCGATGGCCGGGCCGATGGTGAAGCCAAGATTGATGGACATCCGCATGAGCGAGTAGGAACGGGTACGGTTTTCAGGGTTGCTGTGCGCTGCCAGCGCTGACATCGTGGCGGGCCGGAATGCCTCGCCTACGCTACTCAGGATGAAAATCATCGCATAGACACCCTCCACCGTTTTGACGAAGCCCAAAAACATAAACCCCAAGCCGCCCAGCAACAAAGACCAAAACAGCACCCGGTGGTAGCCGATTTTATCAGACAGCGAGCCGCCCATGAATGACCCCAACAACGACCCAAGCCCGAAAAGCGTCATGGCCGTGCCTGCCTGCTTCATTGTGAAGCCGAGTTCCGAGATGAGGTAAATGGAAAGGAACGGGAGCACCATCGTGCCTGCCCTGTTCACGAAGGAAGCCAGCGAAATCAGCCAAGCAGAACGGGACAACCCGGAGAAAGACTCGATGTAGGTAGAAATGGTGCGGGCCAACATAGGTCGAAAGGTTTTAAAACAGAATTTCTTGCGAAGGAACTGTATTTATACCACTCGAATCAGAATATAGTTCTGCGAAGTCTAATTTTTTCTCAAAAAATCAAAACAAAAAGGGACAAGGCGTTGCCACCTTGTCCCTTTCGTTATGCTGAAGCCATTGTTTCACAACTCTTCTCGCAAGCTTTTTGCTTCATTGATCATCATCTCACCTTTTTCGATGATGACATCCAACTTGGCTTTTGCGTCGTCAATTTTGCCAGCCCGCAGGTCGCACATGACGAGGTACCAGCTCGCTTTCTTTGCGTAAACGCCCGTTCCATTGGCCACGGTGCCGAGGTAGTCGCTTGCCTTGTCTGTCTGATTGGTTTCCAAATAGGAAAGACCAGCGAAAAATCTTGCCGCTTCGTTGTCTGGCTGCTGTTGCAGCGCTCGCTCAAAGAGCATGATAGCTTGTGAGAACTTGCGGTCGGTGTACGAAGTTAGTGCCTGCCCAAAATTCGGGTTCACTTCCGACAAACCCGGATGCCGCATTTTGATGGGAATGTCATTTTCGTAGGCATCATAATACTTGGCGTACAAGTGCTGACCGTCAGGTGCCTTGTCAAAGCTGAAGTAGGCCACTGCGCCCACTACCAGCAAGGCAGCGACGGCGATGGCTTGACGCAGGTAACCGCCCGGTTGCAGTTGGCGAACCTTGGCAGTGTTGGCTTGGCTTGGAAGTTTTTTACTAAAGGCGTCAAAATCTTCCAAGTCGTCCGTAAGGTGGTTGCCCGATTCCTCGCAGCCTTCAACGGCATCCGAGCACAACGGACAATCCAGCAGGTGGTTCTCCACCCGCCGTAGCCCTTCCCTGGACATGCTGCCACTGAGGTATTGCCTTAATTCCTCTTGGCTGATGCATGCGGTGGGCCTAAAGATTTGATGTCGTAAATTTCCGTCCATTGGAGCAATTATATTTTCTGGAAATTTATGCGGTGTGTTTTCTCAATTCTTTTTCCAGCATAATGCGCAGGTTCCGCTTACCGTTTTGCAGGTAACTTTTCACCTGTTTTTCTGTAAATCCAGTTTCAGTAGCTATTTCCCGGTAACTCTTGTCGTCGTAAAAAAACAGGCGGATACAGGTTTGCTGCTCCTCGCCCAGTTGCCCAACTGCCTTTTCGACCTCCTGCTCCATCGAAGGATGGGCGTTGAAGAGAGCGGCAAAACCGTCGTTTTCCATAAAGTCGTCCGGCGAATTTTCCACGTGGTTGTACTTCGCCAACTTCTCCGATTCGGACTTGCGCTGCCGCAGCTTCGCAATGCATTCGTTGCGGGAAACCGTGTACAAGTAAGCTTTGAACGACTTCACGTCCGCTGTTGGGAGCTTGGTGAACAGGATTTTGAACACATCCGACACTACGTCACGGCTCTCGTCCTCGTTCTTCATCAGCTTCAGGCAAACGCCGTACGCTAGGTGCATGTACCGACGGTACAATTCCTCAAAATACGTTTGCTGTTGCGTAGCTGCGAACCTGCTTACCAGTTCTTCGTCCGAAAGCTGCTGGACGGCAGGCTGCTTATTTAAAAAACGGATGGACATGCTTTTGGTGTTGGCTATTGGCTTTTTGCAGCCAACAGCTAATTGCTAACGGCTAGTTGCCAATTTTAAAACGGGCGTAAAAATAGTAAAAACACTGGCACAGCCACTTTCAGCTGAGGTTTTGTTGGAATAGCTGCATTAACTTAAGCCTGTTTCGTAATTTTCCACCATCCAAAACGGTGAACGGCTGAAGGTAGCCTTACGGCAACCCGTTAGCAGTCAACCGCCAATAACCAATTTTCAAACCAAAAGCCAAGAACACATGAGCAATTACAAAATCAAAAGCGGCAAAGGCGTACTCGTCTTGAAAAAAAGCGCCAGCCTCGTTGGCCTCAAGGGCAAAAAAATGGCCGACTTTTCCCATGCCGACTACGTTCGGCAAGAATTGCTGCCTAGCCTCGGCGGCTTCAAAGTCGTCTCGCTGAAAAGGGACGGTGCCACCGTTGACGACAAACTCGACGAGGTGCGCCAACGCAAGGAAGTCGAACTCGGCACTCACGTCTATTTTGCCGAAGGCAGCAAAAAACCACTCGTACCTACGGGCGAAATTTTCATCATCTTCCAGCCCGACGTGGATGAGAGTGAGCAATTACTGGTGCTCGATGAGTACAAATTGACACTTGTGGAGCGGCGAAGTACAGACCAAGTCATCGCACGAGTGACCAAAGATTCGCCGAACCCCATCAAAGTGGCGCAGGCGTTGCAAGACATCTCGATGGTAAAAATGGCCGAACCCGACCTTGACATGCTGCTCGAAGAATACGACTTGTCCATGCCAAACGACCCTTTTATCAAAGAAGAATGGCACTTGAAGAACGACGGGTTCATCGCTAGCAGCCAGTACACCACCAAAAAGGGCGCTGACGCAAAAATTGTGGATGCCTGGCAGCGCCTCGACAGCCTTGGCTCGCCAAACATCGTACTTGCGGTTATTGACAACGGCTTCGACATCAAGCACCCCGACCTCAACCCCAAGATTTATCGGCCGTTCGACCTCTGGACGCAGAGCGACCGCCTCTCCGACGGCGACCCCAGCTTCACGCACGGCACGCCCTGCGCAAGCCTCGCCGTGGCCACCGCCAATGGGCAAGGCATGGTAGGCGTGGCGCCAAATGCCAAGTTCATGCCCGTGAGCGGCACCTCGTTCAGTGTGCGAGCCACCGAGCAGATGTTTGACTACTGCGCTCAAAACGGTGCCGACGTCATCAGTTGCAGTTGGGGCACCACAGACACACAATACACCCTCAATTCGCTCAAGGAAGAAGCCATCGCAAAGGCGGCACGGGAGGGGCGCAAGGGCAAGGGCTGCGTCATCCTTTTTGCCGCAGGCAACGAGGGGCTGGACTACGTGAACTTCTATGCCGCCCACCCCGACGTCATCTGCGTGGCCGCCTGCGACAGCAAGGACCGCTACGCCAGCTACTCCAACCAAGGCGCCGAGGTCAGCGTCTGCGCCCCCTCGAATGGTGATTGGCCGCTCATCGCTGCCCGTGCCTCTTGGGATCCCGGCACTACCGTTCGTGGAGAGGGCGCATTCAGGTTCTGGGCCGACGGCGTGGAGCGCACCGGCCCCTACAAGCACTTCGGCGGCACTAGCGGCGCAACGCCCATCGTGGCGGGCATCTGCGCCCTCATGCTCTCCGCCAACCCAAACTTGACGGCCAAGGAGGTGAAGGATATTTTGCAAAAAACTGCCGACAAGATTGGCGACCCCAGCGAGTACAAAAACGGCCATTCCCGCAAATTTGGCTACGGCCGCGTGAATGCCGACAAGGCGGTGGCTGAGGCCATCCGCCGCCGTGACGCTGCCTCGAAGCCCAACGTGACGGAGGTGGCCACCCCCGTGATTTCGGGACAGGGGTTGTTCCGGTTCAGTGTGGAGCGGCAACCCTCACAGGGCTTTTCGGTGCAAATTGGTGTATTCGCCGACTACGGCAACGTGTTGATTGCTGCCGAAAAGCTGCAAAAACAGTTCGGCCAGCCCGTCGTTGTGAACATCAACCAGTTGGGTGGCAAAACGGTGTACAAGGTGCTGATCGGCACCTTCGAAAAAAGTGCCGACGCCAGTAACTTGCAAAAGGCGATGAAAACGGCGGGCGTGGATGGTTTTGTGAGGGATTTAAAGGGCTTGACTTGAAGGCAGTCTCAGCCGCAAAATTCCTGCTCGACGAGCCTGAGTGACAATTCTGTTGTTGAAAAGCCCGCACAATCATGGTGCGGGCTTTTTTTATTGCCAATGCTGACGTGGCAGATTAGCTTTGCCTCGCTTTTTGTTCAAAAGAAAGCAACGTCAAAATGGGCAAAACGGCTGTTCTTGGCTTTGCTTCACAATCTTATTTGGAATGGTTTGTTTTCGAAAAACATCATTGCTAAAGTCAAAAAAGTTGAACCAAGTCAAAAATCGCAACAGAACATGCACCAATGCGGAGGCGTTGATGTACTGCCTCAAAAACCATTAACCATTTATCATTCAATGAAAATAGCCCTCGCCCAACTTAATTTCTTCGTCGGCGACTTCGACGGGAACGTGGCCAAGATGCTCGCCGCCGTGGACACCGCCAAATCGCAGGGTGCCGACCTCGTTGTATTCCCAGAGCTGTCCACCTGCGGCTACCCGCCCCGCGACTTTCTGGAGTTCGACGACTTCATCCGCCGCTCGCAGCG
Source organism: uncultured Saprospiraceae bacterium (assembly GCA_964442355.1). Classification (GTDB taxonomy): domain Bacteria; phylum Bacteroidota; class Bacteroidia; order Chitinophagales; family Saprospiraceae; genus UBA6168. The sequence goes on from CAYTZS010000185.1 coordinate 6,792, forward strand.
GGCCGTGCTAAAACTGGCGGAGGCGGCGCAGGGCATCGCCATTGCCGTAGGTTCGCCGAGCAAAAACCCCGTGGTGGAGGGGAAGGACCTTTACAACTCCGCCTACTTTCTGGAAGAGGGCAAAATCAAACACGTGCAGCACAAGGCTTTGCTACCCACCTACGATGTGTTCGACGAATACCGCCATTTTGAACCTGCCAAGGAGTTCAACGTGGTGGAGTTCAAGGGCAAACGCATCGCCCTCAGCATCTGCGAAGACCTGTGGAACCTCGGCAACGAGAACCCGCTTTACACCGTTGTGCCGCTCGACGAAATGATGCCTCAAAAGCCCGACCTCATCGTGAACCTGAGCGCTTCGCCGTTCAATTATGAACACGCCAAAAGCCGTATCCATGTGCTGCGAGCCAATGTGCAGCGCTACGGCCTGCCGATGGTGTACGTGAACCAAATCGGCTCGCAGACGGACATTATTTTCGATGGCGGCTCACTCGTCGTTTCGCCTGACGGCAATATTTTTGAAGAACTGCCCTACTGGGAGGAGTGCGTAAAAACCTTTGATTTAGAAGAAGTTATGAAAGGTGGGCGCAACATGGAGCAGCCCAAGGAAAAGATTGCCCTCATCCACGATGCCTTGCTGCTGGGCATCAGCGACTATTTCAAAAAACTCGGCTTCAAGCAGGCCATCCTCGGCCTCAGTGGCGGCATTGACTCAGCGGTGGTGGCCGTGCTGGCCGCCCGTGCGCTTGGCAAGGACAACGTGCGGGTGCTGCTCATGCCCTCGCAGTTCAGCTCCGACCACTCCGTGAACGATGCCCGTGAGCTGGCCATCAACCTTGGTATCCAGTACGACATCGTGCCCATCGCTCCGATTTTTGAGCGGTATGCTGAGACGCTCAAACCGCATTTTTGGGGACACCCGGAGAACGTGACGGAGGAGAACATTCAGGCCCGTATCCGTGGCATGTTGCTCATGGCCATGTCCAACAAGTTTGGCAATGTACTCCTCAACACCACCAACAAAAGCGAAATGGCTGTCGGCTACGGCACCCTCTACGGCGACCTCTGTGGCGGCCTCAGCGTGTTGGCGGATGTTTACAAAACCGAGGTTTATCAACTCGCCCATTACATCAACAAGGACGGCATCGTAATTCCCGAAAACAGCATCACGAAACCGCCGAGCGCCGAACTGCGCCCCGGCCAAAAGGACTCGGACAGCCTGCCAGAATACGATGTGTTGGATGCCATCCTGTACCAGTACATCGAGCAGCGACAAGGCCCGCACGAAATAATCCGCATGGGCTTCGACGAACCAACTGTGCGCCGTGCACTTCGGTTGGTGAACATGAGCGAGTTCAAACGCCACCAGGCTGCGCCCGTGCTTCGGGTTTCACCGAAAGCGTTTGGGGTGGGGAGAAGGTTGCCGATTGTTGGGAAGTATTTGTCATAAAGCCATTTTACCCTAACCAAAACCAAAACAACGCTGGCCTGTTGTTCCAATCAAAATCACGAATTCGGATTTGCCTGAATGCTCCGGTTTCTAATCTCGCAGCGTTCGGCAGTCGTAACAATCAAACAATTCATCATTCACATGAAAAACATTACCCTTCTTTTCAGCTTCGCAATGTTCGCTCTGCTAGCCCTTACCCGCTGCACCAACGACACGGTTGCCGAGCAATCGGGCGATGCAATGGCAAAATTCACTTCCGATGCAGCCTTTACCAAGGCGCACGAAGCTCCACAAGCCATTGATTATCAGGCTAAAGGAAAAATTGTTGAAGTGCGCACCAAGGACGGCGGTATAACCAAACTGTACGTCGTGAAGCCTGCCGAATGGACCAATAAATTTCTCTTCGTCATCCACGAGTGGTGGGGCCTCAACGACCAAATCCGGCAAGAGACCGACCGCCTGGCCGACAGCCTCGGTAATGTGACCGTCGTGGCGCTTGACCTCTACGACGGCCAAGTGACTGCCAACCCTGAAGAGGCAGGCAAAATCATGGGTAGTGTGAAGCCGGAGCGCAGTCAAGCCATCGTCAACGCTGCTTTGGCGTACGCAGGAAAGGATGGCAAAATTGCCACCATTGGCTGGTGCTTTGGCGGTGGGTGGTCATTGCGCACGAGCATCATGGCCGCCGAGCGTGGCGCTGGTTGCGTGATGTATTACGGTATGCCGGTGGAAAAAGCGGAGGAACTTGCCCCGCTGCAAGTGGATGTGCTCGGCATTTTTGCGGAGCAAGACAAATGGATAAACCGGGAGGTCATCGGCAAGTTTGAAGTACTGGCCAAGGCCACTGGCAAAAAGGTCGAGAACCATTGGTTCGATGCCGACCACGCCTTCGCCAACCCAACGAGCCCAAGATTCAAGGATGAAGCTGCACAAAAGGCCAATGCACTGGCGCTGGCATTCATCCGTGAAAAATTCAAATGACGATTGAGAATGAAGAATTGAGAATGGAGAATTCAGGAACATCTCCATTTTCAATTCTCAATTCTCCATTTTTAAATTCAAAACCCGTCCACCTCTTCGTACGCCCGAATCAGGGCCATTTCTCCTTCCTTCCCTTTTGCGAAATTGCCGTGCTCCATGCCCAAAATGCCTGTGAAGCCTTTGTCATGGATGTGCTTGAACAGGTTTTTATAGTTGATTTCGCCCGTGGTAGGCTCGTTGCGGCCCGGCTCATCCCCGATTTGGAAATAGGCGATTTCGTCCCAACAGAGGTCCATGTTGTGGGTCATTCGGCCTTCGTTGCGCTGCATGTGCCACATGTCGAAAAGGATTTTGCAGGCAGGCGAATTGACGGCCTTGCAGAGCAGGTAGGTCTGGTCGGAGTAGCGCATGAAGAGGTCAGGGGTGTCGCTGAGTGGTTCCAGCACCATCGTTAGGCCGTGCGGCTCGAAGATTTCAGCGCCCCGGCGCAAAGATTCCACAACATTGGCGGTCTGGATGCCGATGGGCAGGCGGCGGTCGTAGTTGCCGGGCACGACGGTCATCCACTTTGCATTGACCCGCTTGGCCACCTCCACGGCGTCCCGGCAGGCTTTTGTGAACTTGTCCCGCCAGCCCTGGTCGCCGCTGGTAAGCGAGGTGGAAAGCGGCCAGTTGTCGAAGCTGACAACGAAAACCCCCATCGTCATGCCCAGTTTGGCCATCGTTTCACCGATTTTCGATTGCATTTCAGGGGTACGGCCCATCATGCCGTTGTCTTCCATGGCTGTGAAGCCCTCGTCGGCCATGAATTTTAGCTGGTCAATCAAGTCCTTGCCAGCCGAGTTTTCAAACATGCCAAAGTGTGGGGCGTATTTCAGCTTGAACTTCCTAGCAGTGGTGGATACTGGATTGTGGTCAGCAAACGTAGCAGTGGAGCCAGCTGCCACAGCTGCCGTAGTGAGAAGGCTATTTTTCAAAAAATTGCGCCGTTGCATGAGTCGTTCGAATTTTGTTTTGGTGAAAAAGGTAGGTTTGTAGCCAATTTTTTCGGCTTGGAAACATTGCTGGGAAGCCGCCGTTTCCTAACCCCTAAACTTTGCGAAGCGAAAGGTAGGCAAACTTTCAAAAAACTTTGGCAGTGCAATTAGGTAGGGCTTTTTTTATCAATTCCCGCTATATCTTTGCCAACTGTTGACAAACAGGAGAGATGCCGGAGTGGTC
>CAYTZS010000186.1:0-7243 GCA_964442355.1 uncultured Saprospiraceae bacterium
ATATCAAAACTCAAACCTTGCATTTTCAAAACGCTGGTTCAAGTCTCCAGACTTGAACCAACTGTTTGCACGTCTCCGACGTGCGTGGCGAATTGAGGTCGGAGACCTCATTTTACTTGGTTCAAGTCTGGAGACTTGAACCAGCGCTTATTGAGGAATACTATTGAGTAGTTCCATCACCGACTTCTCTGAAATGGCCAAAATCGGTTTTGGATAAACCCCAAAACCAATGATGAGCACACAGACAAGCAGCAGAAGCATGGTTTCTTGCTTTGTTTGCTTTTGATAGTTGAGGGCTTCGTCCTTCACCTCGCCAAGCATCATTTTCTGGAAGGAGCGGAACATGTACACCACGCCTAGGATGATGCTGATGCCAGCGAAAGCGCCTAGTATTTGGTTATACTCAAACAGTCCAAGTATGAGCAAGAACTCACCAACGAAGCCGTTCGTGAACGGCAGCGCCACCACGCCCAACACGATAATGAGGAACATGAAACCGAGGCGTGGGTCAATGGAACGGATGCCACCCAGCTTGTCCATATCGGAGGTGCCCGTTCGGCTCACGATGATGTCATAGACAAAGAAGAGGCCGACGGAATTGATGCCATGGCTGAGCATTTCGACCAGGCCACCCTGTATGCTGTGTACGTTTGCTGAAAGTAAACCAGCAGAAATCAACCCTACGTGGGCAATGGAAGCAAAGGCGATGAGCCGTTTGTAATCTTTTTGGACGATGGAGATGAACGAAGCGTAAAGTATACTCACCACCGACAGCGCAATCGCATAAATTCCGTACTCCGCCAAACCCTGTGGCACCACTGGAATCAGCCATCGGATGATACCGTAAGTTGCCATTTTGAGCATGATACCAGAGAGCAGCATGGCGCCCGGCGTCGGGGCGATGTAGTAGGTTTCCGGTTGCCAGGTATGCAGTGGGAATATGGGCATTTTGATTGCAAATGCGAGAAAAATGCCTGCAAACACAAGCCCCTGTTCATGGACGGGGAGGCTTCGGCCAGCATCGTAAAGTGCTTGAATGGCAAAGGTTTTATCGGGTGTATGCTGGTACAAATAGATAAAGGCAAACAGCATGAACAAGCTGCCAAGCATGGTGTACAGGAAGAACTTAAGGGTGATGCGCTGGCGGCCTTCCCCACCCCATTTCAAGCAAATGAAGTAGATGGGGATCAACGCAATTTCCCAAAAAAGGTAAAACAGAAAGCCGTCGGCAGCAATGAAACTGCCCGCCATTGCTGCATCCATGAGCATCATGAGGGCGTAGAGCACATGGCGGTCGGGATAGTCACGGTTGAGAGAGGCGTACAGTACCATCGGCATGATGATGGACGAAAGAATGGTCAGCATGAGGCTGATGCCATCCATCATCAGGCTGAAGCTAACGCCCAACTGCGGGATCCACGGCATGGAAAAGGTGATGGTCTCCTGCCCCGACGTGTTGTACGTATAGAGCATGAACAGCACGTAGGCCAAGTTCAGCAATGAACCGCCAAGCGCCACGTACTTCGAATTTTTACCCGAAAAATAGGTAACGATGGCCGTGACGAAAGGAATAAGAAGTATGGGTAAAAGAAGCATTTATTCTTGGTTTACCCCTGACCCCTAAAGGGGAAACAACCCTGCAAATTTGCGGGTTTGGTTCCCCTTTAGGGGTCAGGGGTCAAATCAATATCGCAATCATCACAATCACCGCCAGCACAAAACCAACGACGTAGTGTTCCAACTGTCCTGATTGAATTTTACGAAGGCGCTCGCTGAAAGCGGAAACCACCGTTCCAGTTGCGTTCACCACCCCATCCACGAAGCGCTCGATGCTCTTTTCAAGCAGTCCTGCAAACTTGTCGTTTACCTGAATGATGTACTTACGGTACAATTCATCAATAAAAAATCGGCCAGCTATGGCGTGGGATAACCCAGTTAGTTCTTCAGTGTCTCGTACCGGGCGAACTTGATTTTTTACATAAAGCCTGAAAGCATAGTAAATCGAACCAAGGATGAGCAGCGTGGTGATGCCAATCACCAACAACTCCGTGCCGATGCCAGCGTGCAGCTCGAATTTGCCCAAAACTGGCTCCATGAAGGTGTCAAAGCTCTTGTGAATACCCACCGCATGGGCGATGCCGTGCGGGATGCCAATCCAGCCTCCGACGATGGACATGATGGCAAGAATGATGAGCGGCACGGTCATCAGTGCAGGTGATTCATGGAGGTGGTGTTTCTGGTCTGCCGTTCCCCGGAACTCGCCGAAGAAGGTCAGGAACAACAAACGGAACATGTAAAACGCAGTCATCAAGGAGACGCCAAGACCCAACACGAAGAAAATCGGGGCTGACTCCAACGCTGAAACAAGGATTTGGTCTTTGCTAAAAAAACCTGCCAGCGGCGGAATACCTGAAATGGCTAAGGTGCCAATCAGGAATGTCTTGTAGGTAATTGGCAAATGTTTGCGCAGCCCGCCCATCTTGCGGATGTCCTGTTCGCCGCTCATGGCATGGATGACGCTACCGCTGCCAAGGAACAGCAGCGCCTTGAAAAATGCATGGGTGACAACGTGAAAAATGGCCGCTGTGTATGCTCCCAAACCCAAGGCCATGAACATCAGACCCAATTGGCTGACCGTTGAATAGGCCAACACTTTCTTGATGTCAGTCTGCAAAAGGCCGATGGCAGCGCCAAGTATTGCCGTCGAAGTACCGATGATGGCCACCAACATTGAGATGTCAGGGGTCATCACGAACAGGGCACTCGTCCGAGCTACGAGGTAAACACCAGCCGTCACCATCGTTGCAGCGTGGATGAGTGCCGAAACCGGAGTCGGGGCGGCCATCGCATCGGGCAGCCAGGTGAAGAGTGGGATTTGGGCGCTCTTGCCTACCGAACCGAGGAACAGGCTACCTGCTATGAGACTAAGGACGCCCACGGGCAGGGCTTGCAACGCCGTCAGTTTTTCACCATAAAAAAGCTGGCTGTAGGAAAGGCTGCCAAGGTGGTAGAACAGCAAACACATGGCCATCAGGTAACCAAAATCGCCGATGCGGTTCATCACGAAGGCTTTCTTGGCGGCGTCGTTGTTCTTCATGTCCTGGTGCCAAAAGCTGATGAGCATGAACGAGGCGAAGCCCACGCCCTCCCAACCGATGAAGGTGATGAGGAGGCTGTCGGCCATGATAAGCACCAGCATCAGAAAGGTGAACATGTTCAGGTACGAGAAAAAGCGGCGAAACCCATCGTCCTCCCACATGTAACTCACTGAAAATAGGTGAATTAAGAAAGCTACGCCCGTGATGAACAGCATGTAGGTGGCAGAAAGTCGGTCAATCAGGAAGTTGAACCCAGACTGGAAAGTACCGCTCGAAATCCATTCGTAAACGGTCACAACGGTCTGCTGCGGGTGTACGACTTGGTCGAAAAACACGATTGCGGAGCAAACAAACGACACGAACACGCTCGAACAGGCCACCACGGCCGTCAGCGTTTTTGACATCCACTTGTACCCCGCCATAATGGCCACAAAAGTGACAAGCGGAGCGAAGGCGGCTATTTTTATGATTAAATCCAAGGTAGTAATTGGTGATTCGTGATTCGTGATTAGTGGCTGGCGAGGAATTTCAAATCACCAGTCACTAATTACGAATCACCACTTTAGACGATTCAAAATCGAAGTATCGGTTGATTGGAGGTTGCGGAAAATCATCATCAAAATGGCTAATCCCACAGCTACTTCCGCTGCCGCAACGGCCATGATGAAGAACACGAACACCTGACCCTGTGCCTGTCCCCACACAGTGGAAAAGGCGACCATGAGGAGGTTCACGGCATTCAACATCAACTCGATGCACATGAACTTTAGGATGGCGTTCCTTCGGAACATCACCCCGAATGCCCCAATGCTGAACAGGGCGGCAGCTAGGAAAAGGTAGTAGTTGATTGGCATTTTTCTTTGGAGTTATAAGTTATGAGTTATAAGCGATGAGTTTTGCAAGGCATGACTCATCACTTATAACTCATAACTCATAACTAACTAAGCTGTTTTTTACTGAGCAAAACTGCCCCCACCATCGCAGACAGGAAGAGCAGTGCGGATATTTCAAACGGCAATAAGAACTCGTTGAAGAGGCTCTTGCCAAGGCTTTCTACCGTGCCGATTTCATTGGTAATATTGGTGGCAGCCGTGAGGTCAGCCTGCTTGCCAGCGACCGTGAGCACCAGCAGCAGCAGCCCAGCGGTTATGGCCGAGACAAACTTGAATAGATTGCGTTTGGCGTTGCCTTGGTCTTCTTGTAGGTTCACCATCATTATGATGTAGAGAAACAAAACCATGATTGCTCCAGCATAAACGATGATGTGTACCGCCGCCAAGAACTGTGCATTCAGCAGGAAGTAGTGCCCGGCGATGGCGAAGAAGGTCAGAATCAGGTACAAGGCACTGTGGACGGGGTTTTTCACCACAACTACCAACAGGGCACATAGCACCGCTACGGCTGACAAAACCCAAAAAAGTATTTCTGAAATTGGCATATTTTATTGGGGGTTAGGTGGTTTAGAAGGTTTAGAAAGTTTAGAGCAAGACGCCCACTAAACCTCCTAAACTTTCTAAACCTCCTAAACCAATCTTTCAATGTTCGTCAATATCAATCAAGTCCTTGATGGTCACGTTGTGCTGGTGAAACTTGTCCTTCTTGAACTCCAACACCGCTGGGGTTTGCCGCACAGTCACGTCCACCGGATTGTCCATCGTTTCCACCAATTTGTCCTTGCCGAAGATGAAGCCGTCACGCCCGTAGTTGCTCGGAATCAAACGGTCGGTGAGGAAAATCGCTTCCTTCGGGCAAGCCTCCTCGCAGAGTCCGCAGAAAATACAGCGCAGCATGTTGATTTCGTAAACGGCGGCGTACTTCTCTTCCCGGTACAGGTGCTCCTCACCTTTCTTCCGCTCGGCTGCGGTCATCGTGATGGCCTCGGCTGGGCAAGCCACGGCGCAAAGCCCGCAAGCGGTGCAACGCTCGGCCCCTGCTTCATCCCGTTTGAGCACATGGTGCCCCCGGTACACTGGCGCAATCGGACGCTGTTGTTCAGGGTACTGTACCGTAGCACTTTTCTTGAAAATATGGCGGAACGTGATGGACAAGCCACCAGCAATGGCAGGCAGATACATGCGCTCGGCGAGCGTCATCTGCTTTTTTTCCATCACTTTGCTTCTGTTCGTTAACATCATGTGAGGTTTAGAAGGGTTTAGAAGGGTTAGAAGGGTTAAACGAGGCTTAAACTAAACCTCCTTAACCTCCTAAACTTTCTAAACCGCTACGCTATTCTCAACCCATTCGGCACTGGCCTTTCGGGCTGCAAAAGTGTCACTTCTTTTTCATCTCCAACCACTCCGAGCACCAAACATTCGGACATAAAATTGGCGATTTGTTTTGGGGGAAAATTGGTGACAGCCACCACTTGTTTTCCCACCAAACCTGCTTTTTCGTACAACTTGGTGATTTGGGCGGAACTGCGTTTTATCCCAAATTCACCGAAATCTATCGTCAACTGGTAGGCTGGACTTTTCGCTTTCGGAAAATCCTCGGCTGCGATGATGGTGCCTACCCGCATTTCTACTTTTTCAAAATCGGCCCAGGTTAGCATTGTTAAAGTTTCTAGCTTTTTGTGAATGCCATTTCAATTTCAACTTTACTTGTTTGCCACACCTATCAGAAATTCACTCTCTGCCCCACTGTTCAGGTATTTATGGAATACTATCTTCACGTTGCGAGGCAATTTCAATTCCTTATTTCCGAAAATTGCGCAAGCCGTTTTTTCAATTTGCAAGGCCGCCTCTACGCCAAAAATCTCCAGGGTTAGTGAAGTAGCAGATTTTTCACGAAAGAAAACCTCGTGTGGAGCGCTTTCCTCGTTTAACTCATCCACCAGCGTTGTCAAGGTAGCAAGCTTGTCCAAATCTTCTGGTTGGTAATCCTTATAAGAAGTTTTGTTCAATTCGACCAACTCTTCATCGGACAGCAAACGCCCACATTTGAAGGTTGACTGGTTGGATTTATTGATACAACCAGCCAATGAAAAAATTGCAAATGCAAGTACGAAGCTACTTTTGTTGAATTTCATTTAGTTTAGTTTCCCTGTCAAATACATCACCACCCCCGTCACGAAAATATTCAGCAACGACAGCGGCAGCAACACCTTCCAGCCGAGGTTCATCAACTGGTCGTAGCGGAAGCGGGGCAACGTCCAGCGAATCCACATAAACAGGAAGATAAAACCGAAGACTTTTAGGAAAAACACAGCCGTCTGTGCGATGGCGAGGGCATTTTCGCTCAAGCCCAATTCATGTTGGAACGGGAAGTTGTAGCCGCCCCAGAAGAAGCTGACCATGATGGCCGACGAGATGAACATGTTGATGTACTCCGCAAACAGGAACAAGCCCAGTTTCATCGAAGAATACTCGGTGTGGTAGCCGCCGATTAGTTCCGTCTCGCATTCCGGCAGGTCGAAGGGCGCACGGTTCGTTTCGGCGAAGGCGCAAATCATGAAAATCAGGAAAGCCAGCGGCTGGTAGGCCACGTTGGCAATGCCCGCATCTTGCTGTGCCACGATTTCCCGGAGGCTTAATGTACCTGTCATCATCACCAGCGAGATAATGCTGAGGCCCATTGCAATCTCGTAGCTAATCATCTGAGAGCTGGCACGCAGCGCACCGAGTAGCGAGTACTTGTTGTTGCTCGCCCAACCGCCAATCATGATGCCGTAAACCCCGATACTCACCACGCCGAACAGGTAGAGCACCCCGATGTTGATGTCCGTGATTTGCAGCGCAAACGACTCGCCACCGATGCTCACGTCACCGCCCCACGGAATGACTGCACCCGTAATCAGCGCCGTGAGCATTGCAATGCCCGGCCCGATGATGAACAGGAAACGATTGCTCCCTTCGGGAATGAGTTCTTCCTTCGTGAACATCTTGATGCCGTCGGCCACTGGTTGCAGCAATCCAAACGGCCCTGCCCTGTTCGGTCCGACCCGGTCCTGCATCACGGCGGACAGCTTTCGCTCTGCCCAAGTGCTGTACATCGCAATCAGCATGGTGATGCCGAAAACGGCGAGGACGAGGATTATTTTGAAAAGTAGAATCGTCATTGGTATAGTTGAGGTTTAGGGGGTTTAGCGGGGTTTGGAGGTTTTGTTTTTTTAGTGGAATAAAACCAAGAAAACCCCCACACCCCCC
>CAYTZS010000186.1:7253-10366 GCA_964442355.1 uncultured Saprospiraceae bacterium
ATTGGTCTTTGTTATTGTGGTGTTTTTGGGGTTTTAGGGGTTTGTGATGTTTTAGTTTTTGCCGTGTAATAAACATTAACACCCCGCTAAACCCCCTAAACCTTTTCAGACATTATTAGGATTCAAAGCCCCTTCCCCCAACTCGACCTTATCGCCGTGCGGCAGGGAAGCGCCTTCCAGTTGTTTTCCTTCAAAACGTTCGCCCTCTTCACTTTCGTAGTGGTTGGCAGAGATGACGGAGTGCCGGTCAACATGCGTCACGCCATCAATCACCCAATCGTTGGTATGTTTTCTATCAAAACGACATTCGTTGCAAATCCAGCCTGCCTCGCCGTTTTCGAGCTTGGCCACCTCGCCGAATTCGTCCTTGCGGGCTGTCACACGAAGTATTTCCTCGCCTTGGTACCAGAGTCGGACTTTGCCGCAGCATTTGTCGCAATTGCGGTGCGCCTCCACGGGCTTGGTGTACCAGACCCGGCTCTTGAAGCGGAACGTCCTGTCCGTCAATGCTCCTACGGGACACACGTCAATCACATTGCCGGAAAAATCGTTGTCAATCGCCTGCTCGATGTACGTCGAAATCTCCGCATGGTCGCCCCGACCGATGACGCCGTGAACCCTGCCGTCCGTGATTTGCTCGCAAACTTTCACGCAGCGGTAGCAGAGGATGCAGCGGTTCATGTGCAGCTTCACCTTGTCGCCAATGTCAATCGGCTCAAAAGTGCGGCGGCGGAACTCGCTTCGAGTGTTCAGCTTGCCGTGCTCGTAGCCGAGGTCTTGCAAGTGGCACTCGCCCGCTTGGTCGCAGACAGGGCAGTCAAGCGGGTGATTGACGAGCAAAAACTCGGTCACGCCCGCCCTTGCCTCAATCACCTCCGGTGAGGTTTCGTTGCGCACAACCATGCCATCCATCACCGTGGTGCGGCAGCTTGGCACCAACTTGGGCATTGGCCTTGGGTCTTTGGCCGAGCCTTGCTCCACCTTAACGAGGCAGGTACGGCAATAGCCGCCACTGCCCTTCAGCGAGGAGTAGTAGCACATAGCGGGTGGCACGAGGTCGCCGCCAATCATGCGGGCCGCATTGAGAATCGTCGTGCCATCGGGCACTTCGATTTGGAAATCGTCTATGGTGACTATTGGCATAATGCTAATCTTTATAGTACAATAGCGTTGGCCTTCCACTTGGCTATCAAATCGTCTATTGATTCCGCTATTTTAACTAACTCACTTTCAATAGGGTAATAGGAAAAAACCACTTCCGTGAGTCTATCACTTTTAACCCTGAATTCTATTCCATCTACGCCAGGATGACCAATTATTAGCCAATTCCCAGTTTCATCTTTTGTCCATTCATCAATTGGCAATACGACATTCACACAGGAATCAGGGCAATAGTATGCTGTCATAGACTAAATGGCTTTTTCTAATTGATTCAATCTATAATAATGCCTCACCTCCCTTATCCCCTCCGGCCTCGTCACATACTCCTCGAACTCATGCCGGAAATGCCTAATCGCTGCCGCAACAGGCCAGGCCGCTGCCTCGCCGAGCGGGCAGATGGTCTTGCCTTCTATTTTGCTTTGCACGTCCCAGAGCAGGTCAATGTCCGCCAAGGTGCCTTTGCCGTCGAGGATTTTCTTGATGATGCGCTCCATCCAACCCGTGCCTTCCCGACAGGGGCTGCATTGGCCGCAGCTCTCGTGGTGGTAGAAACGGGCGAAGGTGTAGAGGTTCCTGACGATGCTCGTGTCCTCGTCCATGACGATGAAGCCGCCGCTACCGAGCATGGTGCCCGTTGCGAAGCCGCCATCGCCGAGGCTCTCGTAGCTCATGAGGCGAGGCTCTCCGGCGGCGGTTTTTAGGATGAGGTGCTTGGGCAGGATGGGCACGGACGAACCGCCCGCCACTACGGCCTTCAAGTCCTTGCCGTTGCGGATACCACCGCAATACTCGTCGGAGTAGATGAACTCCTCCACCGGTACGCCGAGTTCGATTTCGTAAACCCCCGGCTTGTTGATATGGCCACTGGCCGAGATGAGCTTCGTGCCCGTGCTCTTGCCGATGCCAATGCCTGCGTAGGCGTCGCCGCTCATTTCGACGATGGGCACGACGGCGGCGATGGTTTCCACATTATTAACTACGGTGGGGCAATCCCAAAGGCCCTTCACCGCTGGGAACGGCGGCTTGAGGCGGGGATTTCCACGCTTGCCTTCGAGGCTTTCGAGCAGGGCAGTCTCCTCGCCGCAGATGTAGGCGCCCGCCCCGATTTGCACGTAGCAATCGTGGTCGAAGCCGCTGCCGAGGATGTTCTTGCCGAGCAGTCCGGCGGCATAAGCCTCGTCAATCGCCTTTTCGAGGATGCGCAGGATGTAGAAATACTCGCCCCGGATGTATATGTACGAGGTATTCGCCCCCAGCGCAAAGCTACTGACTATCATGCCCTCGATGAGCAGGTGCGGGATGCGCTCCATCAGGTAGCGGTCCTTGAAGGTGCCTGGTTCGCTCTCGTCGGCATTGCAGACGAGGTAGCGGGGCACGCCTTCTGGCTTGGCCAAGAAACTCCACTTCATGCCCGTGGGGAAGCCCGCACCGCCCCGGCCCCGCAGGCCGGACTTCTTCACCTCTTCCACGATGGCATCGGGGGCCATGCCGAGCGCCTTCTTCAAGGACTCGTAGCCCCCGTGCTTCCGGTACACCTCCAAGGTGTTGATGCCGGGGATGTGGTCGTTTTTAAGTAGTATTTTTTGAGACATTGGTTGTCTGATTCGTTTTTTATTGGTTGCTGGGATTGCTTAAAGTTCCAAGTTTGTAATTCTGCTTTGCAAAAATAGAATTTCAAACAAAGAGTTTGGAATATCGCTCAGTGAACTTGACAAACCGCTCAATGAGTTTATGATTTCAAACAAGGAGTTTGGAGTACCGCTCAGTGAGCTTGAAACTCAAAACAAGGAGTTTGGAGTATTGCTCAGTGAACTTGGCAAACCGCTCAGTGAACTTGACAAACCACTCAACAACTTTGTGAGTTAAAACAAGAAGTTTGGAGTACCGCTCAATGAAGTTGGAGCTCGCCACAGTGAAGTTGACAAACCGCTCAAAGAAGTTGGAACTCGCCA
>CAYTZS010000187.1:0-10314 GCA_964442355.1 uncultured Saprospiraceae bacterium
AAACTTATTTTTAACCGTTACTTACTTGCAAAGCAGCGGAATCATTTGCTCCACGATTTCGAGGTAAACCATCGCCCGCACTTTTTTGAAATCGTCGCAGGCTTCGTTCATGCGCTTCATGTTCATGAATGCTTGGCCACGTAGGTAAAGGAAATTGGCGTTGTTGGGGAACTGCGCCAGCGCTTCGTTCAACTTGGCTACGCCTTCTTCTTGTTTGCCTTCGTTGAAAAGACGGCTGCCCTCTTCTGCCAATGCGGTGGCTTTTTCGTACTTGGAGATAGCACTGGGGCACTTCCCAGCATCAGGCCGAAAGGTCACGGTGATTTCAGCGGAGGAAGGCACTTGCCGACCCTTGCGGGTGGCTGCCGTCCATTGCCCCCAAGTAGCAGTTGCCACTTTCACTGCTTCCCAGCGGAACTCGTTGCCGAGGTTCCAGTAGTCGCTCAGGTCAAGCACCTTCACAAGACCATCTGGTGCAGCGAGCAGGGTCATGTCCATCGTACCGATGATGCAACTGTCTTTGTAGCGCTCCGGGAACTTCAGGTTTTTGGCAAAAAACTGCTCCAGTGCAGCATCGCCGCCCTTGTAGGTCAGCGAGTCATCCACCTCCACCCAGACCGAGTCCCGGCCGTTGACGATAACAAAATCGGAAGGTTCCTCCAGCTTGAACTTGATGGGCACGGACAGTTGTGAGCGCACGACTTTGCCGCCTTTTTTGCCGGGAACCCAAGCAAGTTTGGCTTGTTGCAGCGCTTCGTTCATACCGGTGGCCACTCGAATCGCTTCATCGCCACAGCCACCTCCAATGTCCTTCAGGACATTGACGTTCGAGATTAAACCGTTTGGTTCCACCACAAAACTTACCACCACCGTGCCTTCGATGTTTTTGTCCTGTGCCTCCAATGGATACCTGATATTTTGGTTGAAAAACAGCAAGAGCGCCTTTTGAGCGCACTGATTTTTCACATCCATGGTAGTGTCGAGCAGCTCACAACCGGGGAATCGGGGTGCTTCGTCCACGATTTTGTAAATCGTCGTGTCGTTTTGTGCCGCAATAGAATATGCGATTGCCAAAAGGCAGATGGTCAGCAGTTGTTTCATGTTTTGTTGATTCATGGTGAAATTGGTGGGCAAAAGTATCAAACCCAACGCAATTCAAGGCATCGTTCCGAAAGCAGCCGATAAACCACTGATAACCATCAATTTGTAGAAAGGTAAAATCCTGCGTACATTTCCGACTTCGTTCACCAAACAAGCTGACAAATGAAATTGCCATCTATTCCTTTTCTTGCTGATGCCTTCCTGAGCGTATCGCGCCGTTTCCCTTTTGTTATGGTTGCAGCGGCGGTTGGCGTTGTCACTTCTATGATGCTGATCGAAAACGAGCAGCGTACGAACGAAGAAGCGTTTATCAGAATCATACTGACCTGTTCGCTTGGCCTGTCCAGCTTTCTTTGTGCAGCGTTGGTTGTCGAAAAATGGAAGTTGCAGCAGCCACTTGCTTTAATTCCGCATCTGGTTGCACTGGGATTGATGCTGCTCTATTATTTTACACTTGAAGTAGATGTAAATGTTGACCAGATGACCACCCCTGTCCGTTTCATTGGCCTAAACTTGGCGGCGCATTTGGGAGTCGCTTTCCTCCCCTACCTTGATGCCACGTCCGTGGAGGATTTTTGGGAATACAACAAGCGGCTTTTTGGCAACTTCATGGTTGGGGCATTTTATAGCCTGGTCATTTTCGCTGGCTTGAGCATTGCCATTTTGGCGGTCAACGAATTGTTCAACCTCAGCATTGATGGTAAGATTTACGGCCATCTTTTTGTAGCGATTGCTGGCATTTTCAACACAGCTTATTTCCTCGCTCATTTCCCAGAGCAGTTCGATTTCTCAACAGCATCAACTGAAAATCAAGCAGTTGAAACGTCAGCAAGTCCATACACTACCTCCTTCAAGAACCTGACGAAGTTTATCCTGATACCGATTGTGGCCATTTATTTCTTGATTTTGTACGCCTTTTCTGCCAAGATACTGGTGACCTGGGAACTGCCCCAAGGTTGGGTGGGCAAGCTGGTACTTGGATTTTCGGTAGCTGGTATTTTCACCTACCTACTCAATTACCTGTTGGTGAAGTTCGACGACAGCATAGCCGTCAAGGGTTTCCGGCGTTGGTTTTTCTACATCCTGCTTCCAATGGTAGCACTGCTCTTCGTGGCCATTGGGCGGCGCATCAGCGATTATGGTGTGACGGAAGCAAGGTACGTGGTGGCCACGGCTGGGGTGTGGCTGTTGCTCATGTCGCTGTACTTCATCGTTTCAAAAAAAGACAACATCAAGTTCATCCCAATCAGCTTGGCTTTTTTCTCGTTAATCACCGTTTTGGGGCCGTTCAGTGCCTTCAAGGCTTCGGAGCGCAACCAACTTGGGCGATTCATGGCCGTTCTGGAGAAAAACAACATGTTGAAGGACGGCAAAATCATTGCGCCCACCGACACATTAAGTACAAAAGATGCCGAACAGTTTCGGGCCAGCTTTGATTACCTACGGGGGAATGGGCACTTCAAGCAGATAGCCCCATTGGTTGGGTTGCCCTCCGATTCTATCCCTGACTGGGAAGCAGCCGACAAGCTAATGTATAGCTTAGGTATTCAACAAAACTATACTAGCCAACCCTATTGCGCCGTGTATTTCACCAACAACAGCCAAGCCGAAATCTCGATAACTGGCTACGACTTTTTGTACCAAGTCTATGCTTATGACAAAACCAAACCCAGCAGTGATTTCTCCGGCTTTACCATTTCTGATGGAAGAACTGGGCTCCAGTATTATAAAAATGGCGAAAAATTGGACAGCTTTGACCTACAACCTTATCTGAAAATGCTTGAAGCAAAGGGGATGTGCGATGCCCCGTCACGAACAGATTCATTGTCCGTTTTTGAGGCAAGCTCAGCAAACTACCACCTGAAATTCCTTACAGATAATGTCAGCTTTGAAAGTGATGGGACATGGCGAGCAAAGGAAGTGAACGGGAAAGCAATGCTTCGTAAAAAGCAATAAAACACCACCTTAACAACCTGATGTTGATTGAGAATTACAATTTGCTAATAAAAAAACAAATCAACAGTAGCCAACATCGCTGTAATCGTCCCAGAAAAGGTCATGTTGCGGCGCAACAGCGTGCTCATGGTTTTGAGCTGGGGCTTCGATTTTGACTTCCTTCTCGTTTGCTTTTTTGTTGTTTTGAAGCGTCTTTTCTTCACGCTCCTTCGTCCGGATTAGTTCTAAAAACTTCTTCATGGGTAAAACTGTGGTTTTTCAGCAGTTCAAATGAAATAGTGTTTCAATTGATTGCTCGGTTCCTTTTATAACGTGCCAACAATGTTTGAGTTACAGATGTTCGGTAAAACGAGGGATTTTTCACCATTTCTGCCCAAAATAATTCATATCAAATTAGCTTTGCTGGGCACTGAAATTCGACTGGCAAATTGCACCAATTAATTTTAAGAGTCAAGGTCAGAACAATTTACTGACCAAGAATCGTTAACGAGGCATGGGCTACGACATTTTGTGAACAAGCTTGCCCATCAACAAAATCATTTTTATGAATTTAGCATTGATAGCCCATGACGGCAAAAAACCAGAGATGGTCGCCTTCGTCCTCGAAAACAAGGCGGCTTTGATGGAGGTCACATTGTACGCCACTGGCACGACAGGGGGGTATATTGAAAGAGCTGGGATTGACGTAGAGCGGTTGCTGTCAGGGCCGAGGGGTGGTGATGCACAAATCGCCGCCATGGTCGCCGAAGGCAAGCTCGGCGCAGTGTTCTTTTTCAGGGATCCGCTCGACAAGCACCCACACGAACCTGATGTGCAAATGCTCATGCGGCTTTGTGACGTGTACAACGTGCCCTTGGCCACGAACCCTGCCGCTGCCAAATTGATGCTGGCCGGCGTGGTTGCCCAGAACAACAAATAGCAACGCAACCAACTCATTTTCAAAGAGTTGCCCACCAAATGCAGCACCTTTCTAACCAATTGCTCACCCCACTTTGAATCAAATCAATAAAAAACACCCCTGCCTTTTTTGAAAATCTAATGACTTTACTACCTTGTTGATAAAATAACCAGATATGCAGCGAATTAGCACCGCCTTACTTCTTGCAAACTTATTCTTGGCAATTTCCCCAGCCTTTTCGCAGAACTGCGACAGCAAGTTGTTGGAGGACAAAGTCGTTGGGGGGACCCAGCTGCTAAAAACGGTATCTGAGGTGATAATCGTGCGGGGAACCTATACCTACAGCGTTGATTTTCGGAACGAGCGAAACGGCGTCTTTGCCAGGGTTTACTCCAAAGGTGGCGAGA
Source organism: uncultured Saprospiraceae bacterium (assembly GCA_964442355.1). Classification (GTDB taxonomy): domain Bacteria; phylum Bacteroidota; class Bacteroidia; order Chitinophagales; family Saprospiraceae; genus UBA6168. The sequence goes on from CAYTZS010000187.1 coordinate 4,363, forward strand.
TTTTCAACCAGAACGATGAGTTGATTTTCATTGATGACAAAAATACCCGGCGCAGCTTCAGGTTTGTCGAAATGGGCGAAATGGCCAAGGATGGTGGCACTCCAACCCACCAAAACACCTTGGCCCTCGACCTTGCATCCCTTCAGTGGTTTTCGGAAAACGTGATGACGACCGTTTTCATCAAAAACAACGTCAAAAACCAGATGCTTAAGTTTACGGTGAACACAAACCGTCAGGCCGAATTCCAGAATTTAGCTAGCTGCTTTTTCCAAAAACTCAACAAGGATTTAGTCAACGACAAACCGTTAGTCGGCAATGAGCGCCAACTTTCTGGCAACGACCCAGTGAGCAAGACAAACGCAGGAGGCACCCCTATTTCCCAAACAGGCGGAAGTGGCCCAGTCAAACGGGTAGCTGACATCAGCCAGCTGAACGACCAAGAACTGGCAGACCTCTATGATGAGCTGCGCCGCACGAAAGAGCGGGTACGGCAAGAAATCGCTGCCGAAAACGACCGCTTGGAAAAATACAAGGCACAAGTACAACAGGAAATGACGCAGGCAAGGGAGATTGCGCAAACCGAGAAAACCAAGTATGCCCAAGAAGTGCTGGAGGCACGTAAAAAGTCACAGCAAGAAATAGCAAACGCCCAGCAAGAAAGTGCAGCCAACGTCGTGGCCAACAAGGAGAAGGCATCTGGCGAAATCGAAAAAATCAATTCTACCGTTGCAGAAGCAAGGCAACGTGCAGCGGAGGAGGTTCAAAAGTCCAAACTTGAGGCAGCAGAGCAGGTGGCAGCGGCAAGAGAAGCAGCGGCAGCTGAAATTCGCAAGACGAAAGAGGCCATGGAAAATGCCAAGCTGCAATATGCGGACGAAATTTCCTCGGCCCGGGAGACCTCCGCCTCGGAGATGCAGCGCATCAGGGAGGAGAGCGCAAAGCTGGTGGAGCAGGCACGCTCGCAGGCAAAAGTGGAACGTGAACGCACTACTGAGGAGGTGGTTGGCACCAAAAGAAGTGCTTCGGACGAGATTTTGAAAGCAAAGGAAGAAGCAGCTGCCGAAATTGCGAAAGCAAGGGAAACCGCCGTCCTAGAAAAGGAAAAACTTGCTTTTGAAGTAGCAGAAAGCCGCCGAAAAGCTGCCGCTGAAAAAAATCAATTTCAAGAGAAAAACGCTGCTGAAATTGCAGAGATCCAAGAGAACATGGCTCGCCAGAAGGAGGCAGCAGCACTGGAGGTGACCGCCACCAAGAAAAAAGCTGCCGAGGAAATCCAGCAAACCCAAATGCAGGTTGCGGAGGAAAAAAACCGGGCTGCCGAAGAAATCGCAAAAGCAAAACAAGCGACTGCCGTAGAAATTGCCGCTGCAAAACAGGTGGCAGATGCGGAGAGACTAAAATCCGCTGAAGCTGTCAAGGCGGCAAAAGACGAAGCAGCCCGACAAATTCAGGAAATCGGGAAGCAAGAGGCCGAACAAGTGGCGGCATCTCGCTCAAAAGCAGAGGCCGAAAGACTCAAAATTGCGGATGAAATCTTGGCTGCAAGAAAGACTGCTGAGGCTGAAATCACCCGCATCCAACATGAAGTTGCAAAAGCCATCGAAGCAGCAAAAGCCAGTGAAGAAAAAATAAAACAACAAGCCGCCCAAGAGGTAGCTGCTGCGAAACAACGTGCCTCGGAGGAAATCAATGGGGCTCAAAAAACCGCTGCGCAGCAGGTACAAGATGCCCAAAAACGCTCGGACGAAGCAAAAAAAGACTATGCCAGCGAAGTTGCTGGCGCTCAAACTACCGCACAGGAGCGAATCAAGCAGATACAGGACGAAGCCGCCAAGTCGGTAATGGAGGCCCGTGAACGGGAGAAGCAAGCCAAGGAAATGACCGCCACGGAAGTTGTAGCCGCCCGTGAAAAAGCGGCAGCAGAAGTTGCGGCAGCACAAGAAAAAGCTGCCAACGACATCTCCGCCGCCAAGCAACAAGCAGCCCTCGCTCAGCAAAAATCGGCCAACGAAGTGGCAGAAGCCAAGCGCAATGCCACAGAAAACATCTCCAAAATCAGGCAAGAAGAAGCGGAACAAGTGCGCACTGCCCGTGAAAATGCAGCCACAGAGCGCCAAAAATTGGCGGGAGATGTAGCTGCCGCAAGGGAAACTGCCGCCAAGGAAATCTCCTTGGCCAAAGAGCAAACCGCCAATGAAATCAAGACAGCAAGGGAAGAGGCAGCACGCCAAAAAGAAGCTGCGGCAGTGGAAGTGCTGAATACCCGCAAGGACGCTGCCGAAAAAATTGCGACGGCGAAAGAAACCGCAGCAAAGGAAGTCGCAGCTACGCAAAAGCAAGCCCAGGAAGCCATCTCCCAGACCCAGGAAGAAAAGCAAAATAAGATTAACGAACTGAATGCACAGATAGCCGAGGCAGAGGTAACGGCGCAAAAACAGATTAATCAAGCCCAACAACAAGCAAATGCCCTGATTCAGCAACACTCCAAGCAAGTGGCAGAATCAGAAGCGCTGGCTAGGGCAGATATCGAGGCAGCACGAAAACAGGCCAAGGATGAAATCGCTAAGGTGCAAACTGAGACCGCAGCCAAAAAAAGTCAGTACGAAACTGAGGCAGAACAGGCCAGAAAACAGTCCCTGGAAGAGATAAACAAGGCCAAGCAAGATGCAACGGATGCCGTATTTGCTGCAAAACAGCAAGCTACCGAACAGATAACCAAGGTGAAAGAAGACGTTGCGGCTCAAATAGCCGAGGAACGAAAACTACTGGAGGCCGAAAAAAATCAAGTGGTGGAAATGGAGAAGCGGAAAAAAGATTTAGAAGCGCAAATCAAGAAGCTCGAAGATGATTTGGCCAAGAAAAAGAGCGGGAATTGATACTGAAGGGGATCGGATTTAATTTGCCCTAAGTGACCTTTGCCTTTCGAAGCATGTTGGTGAAAAACTTGGGAAAAAAACGCTTGATGTAAACACCCAAAACCTCTTTTCCTCCAAAATAAAGCTCATACTTTCCAATCTTAACGGCATTGACGATGGCTTTTGCCAATGCTTCTGGGGTTTTCCCAGCTTGGGTTGCACTGTCCATTGAGCCTTGCGGGGAGCCGTCGCCCGTCAGGGCATTCACACTCACTTTCGTGGAAATAAAGCCGGGACAGACCAGCGTCACTTGCACGTTTTCACGCCAAACCTCGGCCCGAAGTGAATCGAAAAAGCCGTGCAGGCCGTGTTTGGCTGATGCATACGAAGACCGAAGCGGCGTACCAAACTTGCCCGTCAGGCTGGTGATGACCACAAAGTGTCCCGTTCTTCGCTCCAAAAAATGCGGAAGCAATGCCTTCGTCAATGCGATAGTGCCAAGCAGGTTCACGTTGATTAGCATTTTATCCACCTCAAAACTGGTATCCTTCACCAAAGAGCGCTGCGAGATGCCGCCGTTGTTCACCAAAACATCCACATTGCCAGCTTTTGACAAAACAGCCTGCACAGCACCAGGCAACGAAGCGTGGTCGGCAAGGTCGAGCGTCTGGATGATGGTATCCGCACGGCCACAGGCAGCGGCCACCTGTTTCAACTCACTCTCGTTGCGGGCAGAAAGCACGAGCCGGGCACCTTGGCGAGCAAACTCAAGGGCCAAAGCCTCTCCGATACCAGACGAAGCACCCGTGATCCAGACAGTTTTGTTTGCGAAGTTTTGCATGTTGCGGCTGGTTTAGGCTGCAAGTATAATTCGGGATTGCGGTATGTTTGCCCCGTATTTTGAATTTCAACGAAAATCAATGAAGTACCTCAAAGTCATTGCCTTCGATGCCGACGACACCCTCTGGGTGAACGAGCCGTTTTTTCAGGAAACGGAGCAAAAATTCTGTGCACTGCTCGAAGACTACCTGCCGCACCACACCGTTTCCCAGGAGCTTTTCAAGGTCGAAATGCAGAACTTGGCACTCTACGGCTACGGTGCAAAGGCATTCATGCTCTCGATGGTGGAGACGGTGCTGCGTGTGACCAACAACACAGCCAACCCAATCATCATCGAAAAAACAATCGAGTACGGCAAAGAACTGCTGGCAAAGCCCATCGAACTGCTGGACGGCGTCGCCGAAGTGCTGGAAGCATTGAAGGGCAAGTACCGACTGGTGGTGGCCACCAAAGGTGACCTGCTCGACCAAGAGCGAAAACTGATGAAATCGGGGCTGGAAAGCTATTTCCACCACATCGAAATCATGAGCGACAAGCAGGAAAAAGACTTTCAAAAGCTCATCCGTCACCTCGATATTTTGCCTTCTGAATTCATGATGCTGGGCAATTCGCTCAAGTCGGACGTACTGCCCGTGCTGGGCATCGGCGGCTGGGGAGTCAACATCCCATACCACACCACTTGGGCCCATGAAAAAATTGACCACAAGGTTGAGCACGAGCAGTTCATCCAACTGGAACGACTGACCGACATTTTACCACACCTAATTCAATGAAGCACAAACTGGCGCTTGAAACCTGGAACCGCAGGGAGCATTTTCGGTTTTTCAACCAATTCACTGAGCCGTTCTTTGGCGTCAGCGTCAGGGTTGACTGCACCGAGGCTTATCGAATTGCCAAAGAAAATGGCGAGTCGTTTTTCCTGAGCTACCTGCACAAGTCGCTGCTGGCAGCCAACCAAACGGAGCCTTTCCGTTACCGCATTTCCGAAGATGAAGTCTGGGTGTACGACCGCATCAACGCATCGCCGACCATCAACCGACCAGACGGGACTTTCGGCTTTGCGTACATTGATTTCTTCGAAGATTTTCAGATGTTCAAGGTGGCGGCACAGCGTGAGATTGCAAGGGTTCAAAGCACAAATGGACTCGACCCTTCTGGCTCCGGCGAGAATGTTATCCATTTTTCGTCGGTGCCTTGGCTCGATTTCATGCAGATTTCGCATGCCCGCAGCTTTGGATTCAAGGACAGTTGCCCAAAAATCACCTTCGGGAAAATGACCGAGGACGGCGAAAAACGAACGATGCCTGTCTCCATCCACGCCCATCATGCACTGATGGACGGACTTCACGTCGGGCAGTTTGTAGAGCGATTCCAACAACTGCTATTGGCCAACGACCTTTGACAAATGACGATTTCCGTTAATCCCGGCCTACTTTTTGCAAATGACCGAAATCGTTAATGTAACAACCTGCGCCGAACGTATCTTTGCGGCGTTTTTTAAAAAGTAAACTGTTTTCCGAGTTATGAAAAAATTCCCGCTACTGCTTTTGGCCATTGGCCTTTTCTGCATACTTGCCTGCAACAACGAACCAGCAGAAACTGACCAAACTGATGGCACCCCTACCCCACCAGCCGATATTTCACTCGAAGCTGATGGCATTACCGAAAAGACTGAGGTACTCGACACCATCACAGGAAGGATACTCAAGGTGGACAAGCCCGTGGCCGCCATCAGTTCAGCCATTGGGGCAAATCCTGTGGTCAAAGAAGACCCGAACAAGCCAGTACCCGTGCCGCCAAAGCCCGCAACACCTCAGCAGGAGCGCATCGTTCGGGTACTGCTCAGCAACTACTGGATTGTGCAGGGCCTCGTCAAAATCAAGGACAATGAGGCCACTCGCGTGAATCCTGGCGCTTGGTTCAAGTTCAAGCCCGATGGCAGTTACGATTACGGGCACATGCAGAACACAATCGGCACAGGTGCATGGAGCATTGACGGCAAGTCCGGCACACTGCACCTCGACTCGCCACACATCGGCGACGACCGGGAGTGGAAGTTGCAAATCGCCAAGTCAGAGGACGTGATGGTTTGGGTAGGTACCGAGCGCTACCACACAACAAACATCACGGCCAAATTGATAAACCTGCTTTTCATTCCCAAAAACAGGAAGGAAATAGGCTTGGATTTTTGACAAATCAAGCCTTGTTTGAAAACATGAGTCATCCCGAATTTTTCGGAATGCAGCAAGAACAAGGG
>CAYTZS010000188.1:0-10298 GCA_964442355.1 uncultured Saprospiraceae bacterium
ACCATCGCTGATAGCCTCAGCCGGATACCTGACAACAACAAGGCCATACTTTACCGCAAGAAAGCCCTCAATATTTACCAGAATCATCGGCCCGTACCCTTCGAAAAATTGACTGCTGAATTTAGGAGCATCGGCATTTGTTACCGCCGTGATGGTAGGTTTGTCGAGGGGGAATTCCACTTGAAGAGGGCCGTTGAAATCGCAGAAAAACACCTTCCAGTCAATCATACCGAACGTGCAAAAGCCTACAACAGTTTCGGGATTTTCTTGCTCACAACTGGGAAAAATGAGGAGGCGCTGAAGTTTTTGCAGCAAAGCCTTGCCATCAATCAGCGACTAAAACTGCCCGATGTCGCTGACAATTTGAACAATATCGGCATCATCTACGAGAACCTCGGCGATTATGATCAAGCTTTCGTCAACTACCAAAAAGCACTAAACTTCAATCGGGCGAAGCATAGCCTGTACCATATTTCCACTGCCAACAACTTCCTTAACCTCGGTACAGCTTGCCTGAAACTCGACCGTTTCGATGAGGCAGAATTGTATTTTGACACCACTTTGGTGGTATATACTAAAGTCTTAGCGAAAAACCACCCAGAATTTGCGGCACTTTACAACAACCTCGGCGCAGTTGCCAATTCGAGGGGAGACTACCGTACAGCTCTCGAATACTTCGATTTGGCGCTAAAAAACAACGAGACAAATTTGGGCGAAGACCACCCTGATGTGGCAAATATCTACGCCAATTCTGGCATCCTGCTGCTAAACCGAGGCGACTACAACAAGGCACTGGCATTTTTCAAAAAGGCATACGACATCCGGCTTAAGTTTTTTGGCGAAAACCATCACCTCGTTGCCCGAACCTGCAACTACCTTGGCGATTGCTATCTCCCCAAAAAGGACTTCGACAAGGCTTACGAATGGTACAATGAAGCCATTCGAATCTACAATGCCCTCCCCCCCGGCGATCCAGCTGATTTTGCGGAATACAAAAATGACCTTGGCTATTACTTCGAGAAGCTAGGCAACCATGAAGCGGCTTTAAGATTGTACAACGAAGCCCTGAGCGTCGTGCGCAAACGCCCTGAAAAACTGGACCTTGACATTGCAAACTCGCTAGACAGGCTGGGCAATGTCTTTCTATCGAAATCCAACTTTGCAGAGGCAAAACTTCACTTCGAAAGGGCGCTTCGAATCAATCAGCATCTCTTGGGGGGCAAGCACCCAGACATTGCCAGAATTTACGGCAAACTTGCCTTGGCGTATGCCGGTGAACCCCATCTGGCAATGGCGTTTTGCGACTCAGCAATGGTGGCGCTAGACTACAAAAAGGGGGATTTAGGGAAATTTGAAAACGTCGCTGCACCAATTGCCTTGCTCGATATTTTTGAGAAAAAAGGCAAGCTCCTACAAGGTTTCTACAAAGAAACCAAGCAAAGAAAATGGCTGGAGGACGCAGACCGAACTTACTCGTCTGGCATACAACTAATTGATTTTGTGAAAGTTACGCTCGAAGAGCCAGGTTCGAGGCAAGCGCTTCTTGACAACTATTTTTTGGTTTATGAAAATGCAATCGCTGTTAAATGCGAGTTGAAAATCTTGACTGGCAACGACCATTTCTGGCATGAAGCCTTCGAGATTTCAGAGCGAAGCAATGCAACACTGCTCTTGGAAGCACTTCAATCGGTTCAGGCAGGCCGTTTCGCTGAGATACCCGACAGCTTGCTGGAACTGGAACGAAAGCTGAAAATTGACCTTGCTTTCTTGGAAAAACAGCTGTTCGAAGAGCAATTGAACGGACCAAATGCCGATAAAAAGAAGCTGGCCAAAATCAACAACCAATTCTTCTCGCTCCAGCAAAAAAATGCGAGACTGCTATCGGATTTACGCAGGGACTACCCCAATTATTTCACGCTGAAATACGCCCCTGAAGTAGTGAAAGTGCCAGAAATTCAGTCAAAAATGCTGCTTCCTGGGCAGAACATGGTCGGCTACTTTGTCGGCGAAGAATTTGTTTTTGCCTTCATCATCTCCGAAAACAAGTTCGAAGTGGTGACCATTGAAAAGGAATTTCCGCTGGAAGCATGGGTGGAGGAGCTGAGGAACAGCATTTACCGCTTCAATCCAGCCGGAAAGGAGGTCGAGTTTTTGAGTCAGAAATATGCCAACCTTGGGCATGAGCTTTACCAGTTGATTTTCGAACCAATTCGCTCCAAACTGACTGGTAATCAAGTAGTTATTTTGCCGGGTGGAGTGCTTGGCTATTTGCCATTTGATGCCCTGCTCGTTAGCCCACCGGAAGATTATGGCAGCTTTGGCACTCACGATTACCTCATCAATTATTACCAGTTCAGTTACAGTTATTCCGCGACTTTGCTCAAAGAGATGCTCGGCAGAAATGCCCACTGGAAAAGAGGCGGGTTCGTCGCATTTGCTCCCTCGTATGGTGGCGATTCGCTAGACTTGCGCAGCAATGACCCGTGGCGGGCGGTTTTGGGCACGTTGAAGTACAATCAAACTGAGGCAACCAACATTCAAAAAATCATGGGGGGCAAGGCTTACTTAGATTCAGCCGCCACAGAGCAGCACTTCATGGCAGAAGCACCCAAAGCTGGTATTTTACACTTGGCGGTTCATGCAAAATCAAATGACGAGCACGGCGAGTATTCCTACCTCGCTTTTTTCCAAACGCTGGACTCCATCGAAAATGAGCTGGTATTCGTGAAGGACTTGTATTCGATGCGCATCAAGGCTGCGCTGGTCGTGCTTTCAGCCTGCGAAACTGGCATCGGCGAACTGCAACGCGGGGAGGGAATCGTGAGTTTGGCAAGGGGCTTTTCTTATGCTGGTGCTGCAAGTATCGTCACCACGCTCTGGAGCATAGACGATTTTGCATCTTCTGAAATCATGGAGCTTTTTTACCAAAACCTGAAGGCCGGTGAAACGAAAGACGCAGCGCTCAGAAAGGCCAAGTTGGCATTTTTGAGAAAACGAAAGGTCTCAAATGCCTCTCACCCACTCTACTGGGCAGCGTTCATTCCTGTTGGTGACATGTCACCCCTCGATGGCTGTGGGATGCCTGCTTGGGGTTGGGCGGCAATTGCTGGAAGTGGGCTTTTTGCTGCCACATTTTTACTACTCAGAATTAGGAAAAAGGCCAATTCCTAAAGTTTTACCAACTTCTCCACCCAGCTTTTTTCACCGAGCGTTAGTTGAAGAAAATAGACTCCCGGAACAAGTCCCGTCAAGTCCAAATCGCATCTTTCCTCTTGAAAATCAACGCTTTGTAGTACCGAGCCATTTGTGTCCAACAATTGAAGAATGCCATTTCGTTGGCGATTATTAGGACAAAAAACAGTGCAGCTTGTCGAAGTTGGGTTTGGAAAAACTGCAATAATTGCTTGGCTCCCCTCTTCGACCGTTGCCGAAGGCTCCAATACAATCTGGTAAGAAATAGCACTTCCACAACCCGAGTTTGCCACGGTCAACGTCACATCGTAAAAACCGGGGCTGTCGTATGTGTGGACGGGATTTGCAACTTGGCTAGTGTCACCGTCACCAAAGTTCCAGTGGAAGTCAGTTGCGCCAAAACTGGTATTTGTGAAAAAGGCAGTTAATCCATCTAATTGGAAATCGAAATGGGCTTCAGGTGAAAAGTTGACTGTGATGTATCCTATCTGCTCGGTTGTGTGGTTGCCAAAAGGCGATGTCACTGTGAGTTGTACTGAAAAAATGCCGGGCGAGTTGTACAAAACCGTTGGGTTCTGGAGGTTGGACGTGGCTGGCACCCCACCTGGGAACTCCCAGAGATAGCCCGTGATACTGTCTCCCATGGATTGGTTCAGAAATTGGACAGAAAGCGGGCTACATCCATTGGTGGCATTAGCTGAAAATTGGGCGAAAGGCAATGAACCGGTAGAAATTGGTTGGGTCGTCGTTGCTTGACCACAAGCATTTGAAGCCGTCAAAGTCACTTGGTACAACCCCTGCACAACATAAGTGTGTATTGGGTTGGCTTCAGTCGAAGTATTTCCATCTCCAAAATCCCAGAGAAATGAAACCCCACCAACTGTTGTATTTTCAAACTGATAACTATTGTTTCCCAGCGGAGTAACCTCGAAAGATGCAGCTGTGGCACCAACAACTGATAAAATGGCAACTTCTGAATAAATGTCGCTCGTGCAAGCTCCAAAAACAAGGCAACGGTACTGGTAACCATCCATGCTCAACGCTAGATTGACAATAGTTAGGGAATTGGAAGTCGCACCAATGTAATTGCTGGAGTTGGGCACATTCTGCCAACCTGAACCACTGTTCACTTGCCATTGGAAATTCAGGTAATTGCCCTGGACTTGTATGTTGAGGTCAAGTTGTGAGCCCAAGCAGCCAAATGCATCATCATCTGGTTGGCCAGTGATTTCGGTAGCCAGGATTTCATTTTGGGATGCTGGAATGTTGCTCAAGTTGACTTGGACACCGTTTTCACCATTTTCAGCCTCATTTGACAGCCCATTGCACTCGCCGTTGAGAATGGAATTTACACCAGCCACACCGCCATCTAGTTCGATTGATGTGAAATTACTTTGATTTGTGAGCAAACGACCACCACTTCCACCGCCACCGGGACCATTGCAGCGGTCATTGGTATTGTTGACATTGCCACCATCACCACCTTTCGCTTGAATGTTCAAATCACCGAGAATCGTGTTGGAAGTTACAATGATAGTACCTGCACCACCACCACCACCTGCTCCATCGCCAAAAGCCTGTGTTGGTTTTATTCCATTGGAGATGATTGAAAATCCGTTTCCAACGATTGTTTGCGCCAACACAATGGCAATGCCACCGCCATTTCCACCAGAACTTCCTGCGCCAACGTCGTCAACATGCCCAGCACCACCGCCGCCGCCCATGAAAATCCGTTCAGGTTCGTTGGGTGTTGCCTTCCCCCCTCTACCAGGGTAATTTCCATCGCAACCAAAACCAGGGGCACTTTGCTTGCCACCCTTGCCACCATTTGTGGCGTTTCCGCCGCCTCCGCCGCCACTGTTGTGGTCATTGCCACCACCGCCACCGTTGGCTTGAGCACCCCTCCCATGTTCCTTGCTCGGAATAAAATGGGCAATACCCTCCCCTTTTGGTGAACCTCTCCAATTGGTTGTGCTGTAATGATAGTCGTCAGCATTGGTCAGAAAATTACAATCGCTGGTAACGATTGACTTCGTAGCTCCCCTGAAACCCAGTCCAGATAGGTCAATCGGCGCTTCAAGCGTAAGGTTTTGTGTTTGGATTGCAAGGATGCCACCGGTCTCGCCGTCCCATGCCTTTGCGCTCAACGGCCCAACGACAACGGCATCTGTAAAGGTTGGAATGGTAATCAACTGGACGGCACTGCCAACATTGTATTGCCTCAACAACTCGTATTTCAAGAAAACATCGTTGCTCGATACTGAAACCACTTCGTTTTTTTCATAAAAGCCTGCACTCCCAATGTCATCAATGTTCCCAAAACTTCCATTGTTGGAGGTGTTGATTGCAGCCCCTTTCATTTGAATGAGCAATACATGGTTGCCCACCTCGAATTGCGAACCATCCGAAACCGTGATTTTGGCCTCACATTGGTCAATCGAGGTGACCTTGGCGTATTGGTTGACAATTCCAGCGATTTGCGTTTGGGAAAAAAGTGGAAAATAGAGGATGGCAATTAGTGATATGCAAGCTGATGATTTCATTCGTAAAATGGTTTTTGAAACGGGTATTCTCAAAAGTGCCCACAATTTTCAACCAAAAACCGCAGATTTTCAAAGCATTGCAAGAAAAAAAGCAATGCATTCAAGAATTTATAAACAAAAGAACATACTTTTGCGCCCGCTTAATCCCACCGCCTGCTAGTCAGGGTAAGTGGGGATGGTTAAATCGAGGTAGTATTTAGGAGGATTTGAGGAGCAATGATTTCGTTTTTTCTCAATTCAACTGAAAAAAGCCTCATTGTCAAACATTTAAAAAATGGCAGTTAAAATCAGATTGCAAAGGAAAGGCAAGAAAAAGAAGCCTTTCTACCACATCGTCATCGCTGATGCCCGTGCACCCCGTGACGGCCGCTTCATCGAAAAAATCGGTACCTACAACCCGTTGACACAGCCAGCTACTATCGAACTTGATGGTGACAAGGCTTACGAATGGCTCCAAAAAGGCGCTCAACCAACGGAAACGGTACGTGCGATGCTGCGCTTCAAAGGCGTCTTCTACCGCAAACACGTTATGCGTGGAGTGGCAAAAGGTGCTTTCACAGAAGAAGCAGGTCTTCAGAAATACCATGACTACGTTGCAGCAAAAGATGTTAAAACAGCAGGTCGTGCCGAAAAGATTGCAGCTGAAAAATCTGCTTTCCGGGCAAAGGTTGCAGGTCTTGACATCAAGGTAGCTCCTAAAAAGGAAGTTCCTAAGGTAGAGGTTGCACCAGCTCCTCCAGTTGCTGCACAAGAGGAAGAATAACATATCCTAGAATTCTGATTTAAAGAAGCCCGGAGGCATTTGCCTTCGGGCTTTTGTTTTTTACTTCAAAATACCCGGAACACCAGGTGGTTTTATCAATTTGCCGATAGTCCAAGCCAAACGCACCACAGTTTCAACCTTTTCTGATTCAATCAGAAGTGATTTTTTCAAAATGAAGTCCAAAAAATGACGGGCCTCTTGTGTGTCAAATTGCATGGTGTACTCAAAGTACAACCCAAGGTCTTCTACGGGCATGCAGTGCGTAAAGACGAATTTGTCCTTCCAAATATCAAAATAGATGATGAACCTGGGGCGTGGGAACACGTTGCCGAATAGCGTCAGAAAAAGCGGCGACTCCAAAAACCGTTCATTGTCAAACTGAAAGGCATTGGCCTCGTAAGCTGGGTAAAACAGCATCTGAACGGCGATGCCTGCATTTACCAAAGCCCTAGCAATGGCGTTCAACCGCTCTGAAATCACACTGACTGGCACGTTCAGTTGAGAGAAATGGACCATTGGCAACCAGCTTTGGGACCTTAGGTCAAAAAACTGGACATCCTCCCTGCTCCCCATCCTTAGCTTGTAGTCGAAGCGGTCGTTGCCAGGAACAAAATAACCTGGGTAGTAGAACTGAAAGCCCAAATCTTTGCCGAACTGGATTTCCTCCAACATGGTGTAAAAGCCCAAGCTGTGAGCCGAGTAATCGTGGTCGTAAACACCTTTGATACTGGCAATGCTGTTGTTACCAAGGTCAAAAAAACTGAATGCCACCAGACGCTCGCCATCGTAAACGTTTATCTCAAAAGTGTCAAAAATAGTGTGGTGCTGCCCATCGAGCATACTGTCACGCAAGGTGGCAGAGAGCTTTCCTTTGAATTGTTCTTTGTAACGCTGGAAAAGCTCCTCTTTTTCATCGTCAATGGTGGCATGTTTGATGACCGTTCGAAATTGCTGCCTAGCTTGAAGCAACTTTTTTTGGAGACTCTTCCTGAAAACATACCCCTCCAAAGGCAGCCTCAACCAGATTGGGGAGTAGAGGCTTTCGTCAAAAAACAGAAAATGGCAAGTGAATATACTGAGACCCATGCGATACCACGCTTTGGCCAGGTATTCGTCAAGGACGTCGCCACTTAAGGATTCGGGGAAATGTTTTTCAGTAAACATTTGAAGAGTTGGCGGTTACACGTTCGCAAACTAATTTTGTGCGAAACGCTGAACCGAATAAGCAGCGAAAAAACATGATTTTATGAAATCTCGAACCATAGCTTGCCTCCTTTTTTTATCCACATTGCCGTTGGTGTCGTTTGGAAAACAAACCGACTTGCAACTGTCTAGGCCAATCGACCATGTTCAAGCCTTCGAAACGCAACGTGGCGAGGTTGAACTTTTCAAGACTTTGGTTTACCGTTACGAAATAGCCTGGCAAGAAAACGATGCGCAAAGCATGATAGACCTGCGAAATGGTTTAGCCGAGATGATGGCGGTGGAAATTGGTCAGTTACAAGCAACCAATGACTCCTCCGAAGCAAACCAAGACCTGCTTGACAACCAGCAAAGTTGCCTCAAAAAACTCAAGGCGACTCCGCTTGTCGCTACCGACAACGGGTTTGGTCAAAAAGCAGAGACAGCCAAATCACTTTTCCTCGATTTCATCCGATTCATGGAGACTGACCTAGAAGCGCAATCTGCCAAGCTCCGCGCAGCATCAAAACAGTAAACCATCAACCAGCTAATTTTTCAGCGCCATCAAATCCTACCAGCAAGCACTCGACTACCTTTTCTCACAGCTTCCGATGTTTCAGCGTATCGGGCCCGCGGCTTTCAAAAAAGACCTGACGAATACGCTTGCCCTCTGCGAATATTTGGGGCAACCTCAGCTCAATTTCCCCAGCATCCACATCGCTGGTACGAATGGCAAAGGCTCCACTGCGCACATGCTCTCAGCCATTTTTACGGCAGCGGGTTTCAAAACTGGCCTTTACACCTCGCCGCATTACAGAGATTTTAGGGAAAGGATAAAAATCAATGGCCAGCTGATGCCAAAGCGAGCTGTTGTTGAGTTTGTGGAGCAACATCGAGCATTTGCCGAGTCGCTTAAACCCTCGTTCTTTGAGTGGACGGTCGGACTTGCCTTTGATTATTTTGCGAAGCAAAAAGTGGACATCGCCATCATCGAAACCGGGTTGGGAGGGCGACTCGACTCCACCAACGTCATCACCCCAATTGTAAGCGTCATCACCAACATCAGCTTTGACCACCAAAATATGCTTGGCGACACGCTACCGTTGATTGCTGCTGAAAAAGCTGGAATCATCAAGCCCAAAATACCAGTGGTGGTTGGAGAAACTCACCCAGAAACGGCACAAGTGTTTATTGAAAAAGCAAAATTAGAGGGAAGCCAGATAGTATTTGCTGATAAAAACCTTGAAGCGAAGCCAATAAAAACGGTAGAAAACAAAGTCATCTACGATGTTTTCCAAAAAAAGGAATTGGTGTACCCGCAACTTGTACTCGACCATCTTGGCGAATACCAACGTAAAAACCTTTGCACCGTCCTCCAAACGATGCAAGTGGTCGCACCGATGTTTCCCCAGTTTCAAAAAAGCAAGCAACTCGAAAGTACCATCAGGACTGGACTTTCCAACCTGAAAAAATTGTCCAATTTCATGGGCCGTTGGGAGTTCATCAGCCATGCCCCAAAAGTGCTCTGCGACAGTGCCCACAACGAAGATGGTATTCGGCTGGCGATGAAAGCACTGGCGCAAATTCCGCACAAACACCTCCATTTTGTCTTTGGCACGGTCAATGACAAAGCCCCCGACAAGGTGTTGGCGATGCTCCCCCGCGATGCTCAGTACTATTTTGCAAAAGCCAACATTCCACGTGGTCTTGATGCTGCTACTTTGACCAAACAGGCAGCAGGTTTTGGACTGAAAGGCAAGGCTTACAGCTCTGTCAGAAAAGCACTGGCCGCGGCAAAGCAGCGGGCTGATGCAGACGATTTAGTGTTTGTCGGAGGAAGTATTTTCGTGGTGGCGGAGGTCATCTAGCAATCCCAACGACAAGTCTGGCCTCCCGTCCATTCAGGGCTTACATTTCTGCCTACTTTCGCGTGTATTTTTTCAAATCCAAGATTTATGATTCGTCAGTGGTGGTTATTTCTACTCGTTTTGCCAAACCTACTTTTTGCGCAGCAAAAGGAGTGTGTCTTCATTGATTGGTCGAAACACTACGGTGGAACAAAAGCCGACGCAGCCAACGACTTGCAGCCAACAATTGACGGTGGATTTATCGTGGCGGGTTACGCACGCTCTGCGGACGAGGATTTGACGAACAACAAAGGTGGCGCTGATTATTGGATAGTGAAAATTGACTCCTTGGGGGCACTTGAATGGCAGCAAAACTTTGGAGGTGCAGACAACGACAATGCCACAGCCATTTTACAATTACCGGATGGTGGTTTTTTGGTAGCAGGTGGAGCAGTGTCATTCGATGGTCAAGTTCAGGGGAACCACGGCGAGGAGGACGCTTGGATTCTTCGGCTCGACGGTGTCGGGAATATCGTTTGGAAAAAGGCATTTGGTGGAACTTTGAACGACCGGGCTGAGAGCATTCAACCAACCAGCGACGGCAATTTCATTGTTTCAGGTTATAGTCAATCCAACGACGGCGACCTAACTGGAAACCAAGGCGAGTTCGATTACTGGGTTTTTAAAATCACTGGGAGTGGCGACTTGCTTTGGCAAAAAAACTTTGGCGGTTCACTTTCTGATTTTGCTTTTGATGCCGTTCAAACCTCA
>CAYTZS010000189.1:0-10297 GCA_964442355.1 uncultured Saprospiraceae bacterium
TACCGATGACTGATGCCTTGGCACCGATTGCCTTCGAGGATGATTATTTGACCGATGCCGATACAATTCCTGATGGAACCCGTGATGGACATATCCACTTTAACACAGACGATGAGGACATTGAGTTCAAGATGGAAAATGACAAAATCACGTTTTTGAAGATTGATGGCGAGGTGATACCCAAAGAACGGTACAGCGAATACGAAGACAAAGTGCGGGAGATTTTGGCCAATGTTCCAGAACCACCGGATGCCCCTGAAGCTCCAGATATGCCACGTTTCCCCGCTGACATTGAAGCACCTGCGCCACCTGCGCCACCTTCATTTCATGGGATTCCAGCACCACCCGCTCCACCTGCGCCGGGCGCCCGTACTCGCAAGATTACGACCCAAAAGGACCGCAATGGCACTACTTTCATCATTGAAACAGAAGATGGAGGTGAGCCAGTGGAAATCGTGGTGAAAAATGGCAAGAAAGGCATCATCATCGTAAATGGGCAGGAAATTGCTGGGCTTAAAAAGGGTGATAAAACCATCATCATGCAGGATGTGCCAAGCGGCTTTTTCTGGAACGGTGAGCAGTTTGAGGGGCTAGGCACCGATAATTTTCATTTTGATGCACATGGATTTCCAGGATTTTCACCTGATGCATTTGCATTTGACATGCCAGCGATGGTTTGGGATGGGCCGGAGCTTCAAGCACTTCAAGAGCGTTTGAGGTCTGGTAATTATACGCAAGAATGGGTTGAAGACTATGCCCGCAGGATGCAAGAAGAGCTTTCCAATTCAGAAGAATGGCAAGCGGATGTCGAAGCGCAAAGGGAACGGATGATGGAAGAGCATGGCCGTTTGTCGGAAGAGCACCAGCGGTTGCTGGAAGAGCAAAGGGCAGAAATCGAGCGGGAAGTTGAAAGGGCTGAGCGAGAAGCTAGGGTAGCACAAGAACGTACACAAAAAGATATGGAGCGCCAGCTTAGGCAAATGGAAAAAGAGCTTCAAAACAAGCGTCGCCCATCGAGGTCTGGCAGTATGTGAATTTGTTTCTTTGAAGAAAACGAAGCCCCGGACACTGCAAAGTGCCGGGGCTTTTGCATATACATCACTCAATACGACCAGAGGTCGTGCTCATAGTTGAAGATTTCTTGGTCGATTTTTTTAGCTTCCAACAGCAGGTCAATACCTGTGTAGAGGTCTTGCAGGCGGTTGTCCCGCACGTTGCCGTCTTTGTAAACATAGCTGGAAAATTTCCGCATTTCAAACAAATCTTCCCAAGTCATGCGGGCGGCTTCGTTACCTTCCACAAACACATTTTCTTTCGCCAGTACTTCCCTCGCACTGGGCATGTGTACCCAGAACAGCGGGCTTTCGCCAAGGAAATCACCACTTTCGCTGTACTTCTCCTTCATCGGTGCAATGCCGAGTATTCGCACTTTCAACTGTGCGGTTTTGCTGTCGAAATACCAAATTTCCTTGATTCGGAAACGCTTGATGTCCTCGTAGTAAACCTTGGTTTCCACGATTCTAAGCTCAAAATTGTTTTCATCTGGCCAAATGGTGACGGTGTCCCGTCGGAAGAGCGTGGCGTTCAATTCTTCCGTGGAAAGTGGGGTGGAAAAGTCGTCCCTTTCGCCACTGTAGAGCGTGAGTTCGCCGGCCTGTGCTGCATTCGTCAGGATGTCGAAAAACGGGGCATCCGGGTAAGTGAATGGCAGGTTGATTTTCTCCCGCACGTCGAGCACTCGCCATACCCGTTTTTGCCAGAAAATATCCCGTTCGTTGGGTACTTCGTAGGCTAGCGTGGGTTTCTCTGCAACCACCTTACGGAAGGCAATGTCGTCAAGTGGTTGGGCATAGAGGTTCAGGGCAGCGCCGATGAGCGCTACAAGGGCTGCTAATTTTTTCATTGGAAATTTTTAAATTATGAATGGTGAAATGATAGGGGAGCTTTTGCTTTAAGGTCAGTGGGCTTCATGAACTGCCCTCCAATGTGTTTTTCCCAATGCTGAAGACTAATGGAACCCCGTCATGACATTGAACGGAAGCAGGTATGTGGGCATCGGGCAGGCGCATAAGGTTGACCCTGAGCGAGATAGGCTCATTTTGAATTGACATGGCACAAATAGTTTAAGCTGTTAAAAATCTTGAGTGAAAATAGTAGCTGTGTTACATGGAAAGCATAAGTTTTCGAGCTTCGGGTTGTGACTACCTAATGCTCGCTCGAAAAAAAAGGAACACCAAGCTTCGGAAGTTTTTTTAGACGAACAAAATGTTAATCGTCCATTTGCCCGAACCGACATTGCCTTACAATGATGGTGTTTGTTACTTTTGCAGCCGCTTTGTCAAGGAAAAAAGAAAATCGGGATGGCCGTTAGGAGCGACACAGGCCGTCCATTTTTTTCAGTAGTTAAACATGATAGTGAATGGCACTCGACCAGCTTGGAATTGATGGGCCTGAAACAGGCAAAGGCGTGGTAGAAAAAGAGATGTCTTTTTTTGACCACATCGAAGAGTTGCGATGGCATATCATCCGCTCGGTTGCAGCTATTTTGGTGGTGGCAATTGGGATGTTTTTCATGAAGGATTTTGTGTTTACCACGGTACTTTTCGGCCCACGATACCCCGATTTTATTACCTATCGGGTCATTTGCAGCTTTTCGGAAATGATAGGCATGGGTGATCAGCTTTGCATCAACCCTGAAAAGTTCCAACTGCTCACACCGGACATGGGCGAGCAGTTTCTGACCCACATCAAGATTTCTTTTCTGCTTGGCTTGGTGCTGGCAATCCCCTATGTTTTCTGGGAGGTTTGGCGATTCGTGAGGCCGGGGCTTTATGAAAAAGAGCAAAAAGCTTCAAGATTTGCGGTTTTAGTTTGCTCCTTCCTTTTCACTTTGGGCGTGTTGTTTGGCTATTTTGTCATTTCACCTTTTGCCATCAGCTTCCTGACCGGATACGAACTCCCTGGCGTTGAATCTACTCCCTCCTTGGGTTCCTACATCAGTTACATGATTATGTTCACTATTCCCATTGGGTTGGTGTTTCAGTTGCCAGTGGCTGCACACGTACTCACAAACATTGGGCTGGTGTCATCCAGTTTCATGCGTGAGTACAGGCGCCATGCTGCGGTAATCATTGTCATTTTGGCAGCAATCATTACTCCGCCAGATGCATTTAGCCAAATATTGGTGGCATTGCCATTGCTTGGTCTTTACGAAATCAGCATTTGGGTTTCCAAAAGAGTGGAAAAAAGGAAGGCACTTGAGGAGAAACTGGACAACTGACGGCGGTCTTTCGCATTCAAATAAAAACTATGCAACGCATTTCTTCAAACGCCACCTTGTTCCTCAAGATTTTCATCCCAGTTGTTTGGATGGTGTTTTTCGGGGCATTTTCCATTGCTGTTTGGCTGGTGGATGTACCTTATTTTGGCCCTGTGCCAGCCCTTTGGATGAAGTTGGGCTTGGGCATTTTCCTGTTGTTGGGCATTATGTTTTTTTACCTGACTTCGTTTCAGCTAAAAAGAGTGGAATTGGATGAGCTTTATATCTATGCCTCCAACTATTTCAAGACCTACCGCTACCCCTACCACAACGTTGAAAAAATCACGGAAAGGGATATGGCATTGTTCCATGTTGTGAAAATTCACTTGAAAGTGCCCGGCAAGTTTGGAAAACGACTAACATTCCTGCTCGACGAACCAATGTTTCAGGACTTCTTGGCAAAATACCCTGAGGTTGCAGTTACAATAGCGGAACTGAAGTTGGTGGGAAGCGGAAAGGTGTGAAGGGTGCGGGCTGAGGCAATGTTTTGAAGGAAATTTTACCTCAGCCCAGACCGAGAATTTGTTTATTTGATGCCCATTTTGGCTTTAACCAGCGGCTCAATATCGCTGGATTCTTGTGCGAACAGTAGGGCATTGAATACACTGGTGTCAAAAATCATAGTGTAGCCACCCTCTTTTCCCACTTCATTGATGGCTTTCTCCAAGCTATCGAGGATTGGACCAATCAGTTCCTCCCTTTTCTTGGCTATTTGTGCTACAATTCCGTCCTCAAGCTGAGCGAGTTCTTTTTCTTTTTGCTCAAACTCTGCCTGTTTTTTCTGAGCTTCAATGGGGGGAACATTGCCAGCTTGGTATTCTTTTACGAATGCCATGTATTCCTCTTGAACAACTTTTGCACGGGATTCACCAGCGGCAACTAGAGAGTCTTGGATGACCTTGAGCCGTTCATCGGCTGCTTTGGTGGAAGGGATTTGTACCAAGAGGTTGCCAGTGTTGACATGGCCAAATTTCTGTGCTTGCAGGTTGTTGTGAATGAAGACTAACAGAAATACAAACGAACTGATTTTTAATAATTTTTTCATGGATTTTGATTGCGTTTCGGAACGAGGTTGCAAAACTACCGATTGTGCTGCTGCTTTCCTACATTTCATAATAAGATTCAACAGCAAGAGGGGTTATGTTGGGTTGCTTCATATTGATTTCAAGAGGAGCCTTATCCAGTGTTTTGCACACACTGCCTTGAGAAAAAACTTATCAAATGAGTGTATTTTTGAAAAAAATCGACACCAAAAGGTTTTTATTTGAAAATAATTTCGTGTTTGGAGTGATTGTTGAATAATTTTCAAAGATGCTTATTTTATCTTTGATTAAAAAACATTATTTTCAATTATTTATTCGTTTTGTTGATTTGATTTAAAAAATAAAACTTTTTCATTGAAATATTTGCATTAAAAATTGAAATTCATTTAAATTTGCATCATCAATGAGGGATAAAAAAGATTGTTCCTTTACACTGTGAGGTGATGAAATCAGGCAGCCATGCCCTCTTGTCTCGGGGGTGGGGAACAACGGGATAAACGCAACATAGAGCCGGACCATCCGACCAGGGTTGACCACTATTCTTTGTGTTGCAGCTAACCGCCTCGTGGAGGTTCGAGTCCTCCCCTTACAGCCAGAAAGGTGCCCGGAATACGTTCCGTTGGCACCTTTTTTCGTTTCCCGCACACCGCCTGCCAACCTTTCGTCGTTTTCGCTCCACCTTTTTATGGTTCAAAACCCTTGGTATCCAAGCTTTTGCGTCAATCTTTACCATTTTTACTTCCTTCTTTTTACTTAACTTTGCGCCCCTATGGAAAAAAGGCTCGTTCAATTTCTGTTTTTATCGGCTTTTGCCCTGCTGTCAGTAGGTTGCAAATCGGAATTTGAGAAAATCCGTGCAAGTGGCGACACCGATAAGATTTATGTCAAAGCCTTTGAGTATTACGAACAAGAAGAATACCTGAGGGCCCAGACGTTGCTTGAGCTGATAATCCCTGCTTATCGAGGAAAGCCAGAGTTGGAGAAGATATATTTTGCCTATGCCGATACCTACTACAAGTTGGGCAAGTACATCATGGGCAACTACTATTTTAAGAATTTTGCCTCAACCTTTCCCAACAGCGCACAGCGGGAAGAGGCGGACTTCATGGCAGCCTATTCTAACTACATGATGTCACCAGGTTATCGCTTGGAACAGACCTACACCGAAAAAGCCATTGATGACCTTCAGCTTTTTGCCAATACCTACCCCAACAGCCCAAGGCTCAAAGAGTGCAATCGGCTCATTGACGAAATGCGACTGAAACTGGAGAAGAAAGTATTTGACGAAGGTGTTCTGTACTACAACCTCCGCCAGTACCAAGCAGCTACTACAACCTTTGAAAACCTGTTGAAAGACTTCCCAGAGACGAGCAACGCTGAGCAAGTACGCTTTTATATCGCCAAGGCGAACTACTTGCTGGCAGAAAACAGCGTTGTTGAGAAACAGGAAGAGCGCTACAAAAAGACTGTTGCTTACGCCAAGGACTATCTCGATAAGTTCAAGGGCAGCGACAACTACAACGAAGTCAAATCATATTACAATAACGCAGTCAAGAAATTAAAATCAATTACAAATGGCAGATATCAAGACCAAAGCGCAGGGGCTGGATTCCAACGTTAAAGCTCGGAACATCACAGCCATGGTGGAGCCAACGCAGAACATCTACGAAACGCTCGCCATCATCACCAGGCGCTCACGGCAGTTGGCGATTGACTTGAAGCACGAGTTGCACAGCAAACTTGAAGAGTTCGCCGTCAACACTGATACCATCGAGGAAATCACCGAGAACAAAGAGCAAATCGAAATCTCCAAGTTCTACGAGCGTCTCCCGAATCCAACTCTCATCGCCACCGAGGAATTCCTCAAAGGTGAAATCCACCACCACTACAACGACAAGCGCCGTCGTCAGTAAAGTTGGCAGTTCGACAGTTGGCAGTTGGCAGTCGGTGGCTGCTACCACGGCACGAACTGCCAACTGCCAACTGATAAACTGTCGAACTTCCAAAAATGGTCGGTAAAAAAATCATACTCGCCGTCACCGGCAGCATTGCTGCCTATAAAGCTGCACACCTGGTGCGGCTTTTGGTTAAAAGGGGAGCTGAGGTACAAGTGTTGATGACTCCGTCAGCCACCGAATTTATCACTCCGCTTACCCTCTCCACGCTTTCAAAGCGTCCAGTTCATACCCAAGTCATTTCAGAAGAAGCTTGGAACAACCACGTTGAGCTTGGCCTTTGGGCCGATGCACTCGTAATTGCGCCCACTACTGCCAACAGCTTGGCCAAGTTGGCCAACGGCATCTGCGACAGCATCGTGTCGGCGGTGTATCTCTCTGCTCGCTGCCCGGTGTTCTTGGCTCCGGCCATGGACTTGGATATGTGGAAGCACCCTGCTACCCAGGCCAACGTGCAACGGCTTCAAGGCTATGGCAATCACTTTTTGCCAGTAGGCTACGGCGAATTGGCCAGTGGGCTGGTTGGAGAAGGGCGAATGGCCGAACCCGAAGAAATTGTAGCGTTTCTGGAATCTTTTTTTCAAAAGATACAAGATTTTAAAGGGAATAACGTGCTCATCACTGCGGGGCCAACCTACGAGGCCATTGACCCAGTACGCTTTATTGGCAACCGCTCCAGCGGCAAGATGGGCGTGGCAATTGCGGAGCAATTTGCCGAACGGGGCGCCAATGTGACGCTCGTGCTCGGCCCATCGAAATTGTCCCCAAAGTCCCCAGGCATTACAGTAGTGCGAGTGGAGTCAGCTCAACAGATGTATGATTCGGCGGTGCAACACTTTGAAAATGCAGAGATTGTTGTGCTCTCGGCAGCGGTGGCGGACTATCGCCCGGCGCATGTTGCGGAGCAAAAAATCAAGAAAAAGGGGGATGGCATGACCATTGAACTGGAAAAAACACCTGACATAGCCGCTTCTTTGGGTAAAATGAAACGACCGGGACAGTTCATCGTTGGATTTGCACTGGAGACCAACGACGAGTTGCAAAACGCCAACGAGAAGTTGGTGAAAAAGAACTTCGACTTCATCGTGCTGAACTCCCTTCAGGATGCCGGGGCTGGCTTCAATTTTGACACCAACAAAATTACCATCCTGTACCGGGACAATAAGCGCAAGGATTTTGAGTTAAAAACGAAGGCCGAAGTGGCCAAAGACATTGTCGACGAAGTGTTGGACTCTCTGTCAAAATAAATAGCTGCATGAAAAATTGGTTTTTACTTTTTGTCGCCGGACTTTTTGCCGTTTCCCTGCAAGCACAGGAGCTGAAGGTGAAAGTTACCATGAACACGCCGAAATTGCAGACTGCCGACCCCGCTGTTTTCCAAACTTTGAAGCAAGCCATCGAAGAGTTCATGAACAACCAGAAGTGGACCACCGATGTGTTTGAGGAGAAAGAGCGCATCGGATTGGATATCGTCATCACGATTTCCAAGGAACTTTCTTCTAATTCATTTGAGGCAGAATTGTCGTGCCAAAGCATCCGGCCCGTCTTCAACAGCAACTATGAAACCCCCATGTTCAAGCACCAAGACAAGGACGTGGTGTTCACCTACGAACAGTTCCAACCGCTCGATTACAGCCAGACCACCTATCTGAACAACTTGACCTCTGTGCTGGCCTATTACGCTTACATCGCCATAGGCATGGACTATGATTCGTTCTCGCCGTTGGGTGGAGAGCCCTATTTTCAGGCAGCTTGGGACATTGTGAACCGCATACCGCCCAACGTGTCTTCTAGCTTGCCAGGCTGGCGTTCCACTGAAAACAACCGCAACCGATACTGGCTTGTGGAGAACATCCTTTCTCCCAAAATGCGCCCTTTCCGACAGTTGCTTTACGACTATCACCGACAGGGCCTTGACACCATGAATGAGGACGCCAATGTCTCTCGCGCCATTATGACGCAAGCACTTGAATCGTTGGAAGCGGTGAATCGCACCTATCCAAACTCCATGATTTTACAGGTGTTCTCGAATACTAAATCGGATGAAATCATCGAGATTTACAAAGGTGGCGCTGCCACGGAAAAGACGACTGTCACCCGTGTCATGGAAAGGATTGACCCGACGAGAGCTTCGGAGTACCGACAGGGGATAGGGAAGTAGATGGCAAAATTCCAGCATCTACCTGTTATTGCCGATGGAGGCAAACAAAAACGCCCAAGCAGCACTGCTGCTTGGGCGTTTTTGTTTGCAGGTGGGTGAATTCGATTTCAGCGACGCCGTTCAAAAAAATTCAGCAGCGAGGTCACGTAATTATCGTCGGTGCGGATGCTCACGAAGTCCGTGCCGCTGCGGGAGAAGGTGCTTTTAAAATACCCGTAATTCTCCTTGAACCAATTGGCATACTTGGCACTAAGCTGCGGCGAGGAGGTGTCGAGCCAAGCGAGTTCGCCCGTCTCGGCGTCTTTGGCCCGGATGAGGCCAACATCGGGCAGCGTCTGTTCCTTTGGGTCGAAAACATGTATCCCGATGAGGTCGTGCCTCCGGCTGGCAATGCGCAGGGGGGCTTCGTAACCACGTGTCATGAAGTCTGAAAGCACGAAGCCGATGCAGCGTTTTTTGATGACGTTGTTGAAATAGCGGAGCGCCTGGCCGAGGTCGGTGCCGTGACTATTGGGTTGAAAATCAATGAGTTCTCGAATGATGCGCAGGATGTGTGAGCGGCCTTTTTTCGGGGGGATGAACTTCTCGATTTTGTCCGAGAAAAGGATGACGCCCACCTTGTCGTTGTTCTGGATGGCACTGAACGACAGTACCGCCGAAATCTCCGTGATGATGCCCTGCTTGAGCTGATTCACTGTGCCAAAATAGGCGCTCTGGCTCACGTCAATCAGCAGCATCACTGTCAGTTCCCGCTCTTCTTCGAAGATTTTGACGTGCGGCGTATTGGTCCGGGCAGTCACGTTCCAGTCAATACTGCGCACATCGTCGCCGTACTGGTAACCCCGCACCTCACTGAACGACATGCCCCGCCCCTTGAAGGCACTGTGGTATTCGCCCGAAAATAGCTGCTTGCTCAGGCCCTTCGTCTTGATTTCAATCTTGCGTACTTTCTGGAGAAGTTCGGTGGTATCCATTTTTTAAGTTGGCAGTTTGACAGTTGGCAGTGGGCAGTCAGGGACTGCTAACTTGGCACTGACTGCTAAACTTGGTGGAGTGCTAACTGACTGCCCACTGCCAACTGTCAAACTGCCAACTAATATTTTGCTCCGCAATAAGTCATTGTAAGTCAACGAAATACCTGTTTCACTTTTCACAACCTGCGTGATGCTGACGGTTTGTACCCGCCCATCCCGATTCATAATAAATCCGTTCCAGTCATCGCCTTGGCCACCCGTGCGGTGGAAGTCGAGGATGGCGGCTGGGCTGAAATCTTGTCGAACTTCCAGCCAGTCTTGGAACCACTGCTGACGCATTTTACCCACCTCGCCGGGGTACAGCGTAGCCGACGACCAAAGGTAGTAGCCCTGTGGGTCGAGTCGTTTGACGTGCAACTGCTCCTCGTCCCAGCGCAGTTCGTAGGGTTGCCCACGGTCCACGATGATGAACGTGAACGGTTCCAAGCCTTCGAAATCGTATTTTTCAACAAAATCCTCAGCCGTTGCGAAGCGGAAAAAATCGAGTACCATGAGGCCTCGGCTGTGCTTGTAAGGTGGTTGGTGCTTGTGTTTTTCAAATGCGCCATTTAGTAGGCAGACCACCCGATTGGTGTCTGAGGCGACGATCCAAGTGCCGCCCGCCGCTGTGTCCCTTGGGAAAATAAGCGTTACCCCGCCTACCTCTTCACGGTCGAGGTGCTGTGGCGAGCGGGCGGCGTTTTCGTCACGGTTGGAAGTGAGGACAAAATGCCCGCCGGGTTGCGGTATGTAGGTTACGGTACACATTTTTTAAGTTTGGCAGTTCGACAGTGGGCAGTTGGCAC
>CAYTZS010000190.1:0-10195 GCA_964442355.1 uncultured Saprospiraceae bacterium
CATAAAACTTTGAAAACCAGCCTTTTACAAAGGTTCTAATCCAAACCTCACGTTAGATTAGACAAAACTGAGTGAATTGTTGAGCGCCTCCCGTGGCTTTCCGGGAGGCGCTTTTTTATTCAACATAACTATGATTACGGGATAAATTGCATCTCCCTGGAATAAGTTGACACACCACGTGCAATCTTATGACAATCAACGAGTTGAAGGAAAGCGGCAAAAAGCGCTGGGACGGGCCGTTCAAGCACCGGGCTGCGTCCATGGTGCACCTCGGCATGGCCGATGCCCGGGAACTGTGCCGGGAACTCAAAATCAACCGTAACTTGCTGCGGCGCTGGCTCCGCTGGGACTGGCGGCAGCGGGTGCTCAAATTGACAAAACCCAGTCTTGTGAAGGAAAACGACAAAGCAAAGGAGCTCCGGGCGCAGATAGCGGAACTGGAAAAACTGCTGGAAAAGGAACGCCTGCGGAGCGAGGCCTACGAAATCCTGCTGGACATCGGCAAGGAGAAATACGGCATCGACCTACGAAAAAAGAATGGTGCCAAGCGGTCGGAAGGCTGAGCCAGCGCCGGCCCCTGACCGGGGTCGGCAAGCTGTGCGGAACGTTTGGCAAGAGCAGGCAGGCCTGGTACAGGTCGGAGGCAGCGAGGGAATCGGAGGACTTCTCGGCCGCACTGCTGCTCGGCGAAATCCACAGGATACGCAGGAAGCTGCCCGGCCTCGGACTGGAGAAGCTGCACCACCTGCTGAGGGAGCGGGGCGCGTACGCCCGCTGGGGCATCAAGATGGGCAGGGACAGGCTCGGCGGGCTCCTCCGGCGGCACGGCTTGCTGGTGGGCAGGCGGCACAACCGCACGAGGACGACCAACTCGCTTCACAACTACAGAAAATACCCCAACCTGGCCAAGGACGCCGTGGCGGATGTCCCGGACAGAATCTGGGTCAGCGACATCACCTACGTCCCCGTCGGCGCCGGCTTCAGCTACCTGTCAATGGTGACGGACGCATGCTCCCGCAAAATCGTCGGGTGGCACCTGAGCGACGACCTGACCGCAAAGGGCTGCCTGCGGGCGCTGGAAATGGCCATCGCAGGCAGTGGGGGAAGACGGCTCGAAGGCCTGCTCCACCACTCCGACCGGGGCTGCCAGTACTGCTGCCATGCGTACACGAAGCTGCTGAGGACCAACAAAATCGGCATCAGCATGACCGAGAACGGCGACCCCTGCGAAAACGCACTGGCCGAGCGCATGAACCGGACGATAAAGGAGGAAATGCTGCAGGACCGGGACCGGCTCGACCACCGGCAGGCAGAGCTGGCCGTGGCGGCCGCCATCGGGGCCTACAACGGCGAACGGCCCCACGCATCCCTCGACTTCCTCACCCCGGACGAGGTGCACAGGGGCCGAATCGGCGGCCTAAGGATGCGGTGGAAAAAAAGAAAACCAAAAATCAAGGAAACAACAACAACAAAACCCAACGCCGCCATCGGCGGCGAAAAAACGGGCGGCGGGGTGCCGCAAAAGAAAAATTTTCAACAAATAACCGTCAACCTATTTCAGTGTAATACAGAAAAGAAAATGTGCTGCGAGCACTTCAAGCGCACTGCTGCTTAATTCGTTCTACTTGCTGTTCGTACACATCAAAAATCTTTACAAAACTTCTTTTTTCCAAGTCAACAATCTTTGCCTTTACCATTTCCCGCAAGATGCGCTCGTGACGGAAGTCATCAATGGTAAGTTCCCGTGCTAGGGTCTTTTCTTGTTCATCTATAACCGATTTGGAAATAGGGTTCTCATATAGTGCTTCGATGGCCTGATTGGTGAGGTCGGGGTTGGCAGTGGTCAATTCCCGAATTTTATCATTGATATTACTTGCAAGTTCGTCCTTGATGGATTCCAATTTGACACGAATTTCTTCCCGCTTAGCTAACTGCTGCTTTTCAACAGCCTTTCGCTTCAATTCTTCCTCTCTTATGTCAGTGAAGCCCCCCTTTAGGGCTTGGACAAAGAACCCAGCTATGCTCGACTTTATCTGGTTCTGTGATTTTGCGCGGCGCGTGACACGAATTGCCTGTGCTACCTGCTCCTCAGTACAGCCCTCTAGCAACTCAAGGAAAACAGAGGGGGTAACACCAAACTTTTGTACCACCTCGGCGTGGAAGAGGTTGAATAGCTTGTCTTTTTCGGTTTCCAAGCGTTCCGCCGGATTTTCCTTACTATTTGCAGATGGAAATGGTATTTCAAGGGACTTACCAATCAATTCGCCGCGAGCAGCTCGTAGTTCATCCTCGGTCTTTCGCTGGAAGACAAATCGAAGTGCAGTTATCTTTTTGCCCTCCTTCAGCTTTTCCACTTTGGTTATATTTAGGTCGGTATGCAGGTTGACCTCACGTATAGAAGGGGCTATCACTTTCTGAAAAAAATTGCCGAACAGGGGGTATTCCTCCGAAAGCTCAAACATCCGCTTCATTTCCTCAAAGCCGAGTGTGCGCTCGCCGATGCTTTCATACTGCTTCAATAATTCATAGATACGGACGGGATAAGTCCCTAATTTTACGACGTTTCGCAAGTCGTAAGCAGTAAAGTTGCGCTGTAATTGCAGCAACATCGGCTTCATTTGCGGGTCGAAGGTGATGTCTATGTACTCTTGGTATTCCACTCCCCTACCCTTCTCGCCCTCCGAAAGAAAGTTCACAGATCGAATGATGTGGTACTCGGTTTCGCGCTGGAAGCCGTTTTCTTCGTTGCTCACGTTGAAGACCTTCCGCATCAGGCTGCGCGAAGCATCGCGCAAGAAACCATAGGACTGGCCAGAAGTAAGTCCAAAGGTCTTGATAACATCCTTGTACCAGATGCGGTAGGTCTTGAAGTCTTCGTCCTCTCGACGAATATAGGAAAGTACAGAGAGGAAAATCCGCGTTTCCCATACATCGAACTTGTACCTTGCTTCAATGAGCTGGTTCGACTTCTTGATGAGGGTAATCCCCTTGTTTTGCTTTCCTTTCCTCTTCATTTTGTTCCAACTATAACCAATTTGTAAAACAGTTCAACTGTTTCTAATGGATTACTACCGTTCGCTAGATACTCTAAGCCTTAAACAGCCCTCAATCACTCCCTTTGCACTTTAAATATAACCAAAAAGGAAGGCTAATCATGCAAAAACGGAACTGATCCGCTGTTTGTAACCATTTTGGAAGTATCCTTGTGGTAAAATCAGGCAAACTTGCATTTATAACTAATTTGGGAGTATCAATCCCAAATTGGATTTGTATCTATTCTTGGGTGAAAAAGACATACTACGTGGCAAACATAACTAAATTGGAAACAAACATAACTAAATTGGGAGAAAATAGATTTCCAATATAGATATAGTTCTTCCCAATAAAGGTATACCAACTTCCATATTAGTTACAGTAAGTTCCAAATTGGTTACCCTTTTTTCCAAAATTGTTATAGTTTTCCGTGTAACTGCTTGGATATCAAGCTTTAAGAGAGGACTAAAAGAAGAAAAGGCTTAAAAAAGAAAAAAGCAACAACAAAAAAAGCTAGGTTGTTGGTGTTGATTTTTAGAATACTGGGGGCTCAATGCTTAATGTAGCTCATTGAAAAGAAGTAGCGCCTAAACCAAGACTGCGCGTTGGCTAGCTATCTGCCACATCCGACTTCCAAAATGGTTATAAATGGGGAAAATCGCCCCTACCCTACCCCACCAATATCAGGGTTTCTATGGCAATTTTTTGGCCGTTTGCAGTGCCTTCACTTCTTCCAACACCGCCATTTCGCGCTCAGCGCGTCTGGTGAGTATGCTCAAGCGTTCTTCTTGGTTGAATCCCTGTTCTATCAGCGTGGCGTTGATGCTTTCCATGTTGGCCAGCACTTGGAGTTCCTTGGTAGATGCAGCGTCGCGCAAGTTGCCCTTGGAAGCTGGGTTGGCTGCCTTAAACTGCTTGGCTGTGATGCCAAAAACGGCTAGGTTGAGCAGGTCTGCCTCTGTAGCAAAGTAAAGCACCTCCCGCTTGGTGTTCCAGTCGAGCACGGGCACTATGTTGGTACGCACGGCGTCCGTGTGGATGGTGTAGTTGGCCTTCGATATTTCTCGCCTCAGATTCCAAGTGAGGCCCTGTGCCTCTGCCTCCACTTGTTTCAAGCGGTCGAATTCTTTGATTAGGTATAGATAAAACGATGGGCTTATCCAAGTAGCGAACTGCAAAGCAATGTCTTTGTGCCCAAAAGTGCCG
This sequence comes from uncultured Saprospiraceae bacterium, assembly GCA_964442355.1. GTDB lineage: Bacteria > Bacteroidota > Bacteroidia > Chitinophagales > Saprospiraceae > UBA6168. The sequence goes on from CAYTZS010000190.1 coordinate 4,240, forward strand.
CCATAGCGGCCCGGATTCGAGAATATGCCTATAGCACCTGTTTTGTCTACCCACTCGCTCACAGAGAGCACGAAGGCTCCACCGCCTGCCCGTTGTCTAATCCCATTAAAATTCATGGGATTAAAACTCGGATTGTAAAGGCTTTCCCAGGTAGCAAGGAAGTCTAGGTTGGCCCCATTGCGCAGGTAGCCCTGAATGATTGCGTCTGTGCGCTCGTCGGCATGGCGGGCTATGTCGGTTAGGCTGAAGTAGTCCTGCTCATTGTGGCGCTTCAACTTTATCTCCGTTCCTTGAACGTTCAGTTTTGACTTAGGCTTTTCCATGTTTGCTGCGCTGCGCTATTTTTTGGAGAGGTCGTTTTCGATAAGTTGTCGAATGTATGCAGATATTTCAGTTTCATTCTGCACCACAGCTAGTTTCATCCGCTTGTACAGGTCTTTGGCCAAGTCTATTGTGATTCGTACCTTCTCTTTTGGCGCCTGGGAAGGCTCGGCGTTGCGACTTTGTATTGTAGCCGTTTGCTTTTTTACGGCCTTTGCAGTTGTAGTTTTTTGCTTCGTAATTGGCGGGGCACCAGTTTCCGTCACCTTATTGGTGGTAGCAGCTGAAACGGTCGCAAGTTGGGCTGGAACAAGGGCTGTTGTTAGAGGTGCTCCTAATGTATGCAATTGCTTGGCCATAGCCTCTACCTCTTCAGGCGTTGGCTTGGGTTTCTTGCCTGCTGAATTGATGAATGCATCAAAATTTTTCTTTGCCATGGCGTAATTTTTAAGCTCCCTATTGGAATAGCTTTAAGTGATTTTATTGGTTTAGCAATGCCAAAATCTCTGTGGTGAGGGACTCGATTTCTTGAATTGCCTTGCGGTCGCCAAGCTCACTAACGCCCATGCCGATGAGGTTGGCCTCTTGGTAAGCGGCTCGGTGGCCGATTTCTGTTTTGAAAATACGAACCTCCAGCTTCTTGATGGCCTCGAAAACAGCTCGGTTGACTATAATACGGTCGTTGTAACCATTGAGTACTACGCCAAGGTCGAGGGTCATGCCCCTGGATTCGAGCATAGACTTTACATCGTCGTAACGGGCGAGGAACTTCTCCAGTGCTCCATAGTCGTTGCCGCTGGGCATGACTGGAACGACGACAAGATCTGCGACCATCATAATTTTGGTAGCCACTTCGCTGAGTGCTGGTGAGCCGTCCACGATGACGAAGTCGTGGGACTTGGCCAGTTCATTGATTTCACGTGCGAGACGGTCTTCAGTGGATAGTGCCAGTTGGATAGCCGGTAGTTCCCTAGCTCCCCGACGCTCCCCCCACTCCATCGTTGATTTTTGTTCGATGTCGGTATCTACGAGGCAGACTTTGTGTCCCAGGTTGCGGAGGCTGACGCCTAGGTTCTGGGCGATGGTGCTCTTCCCTACCCCACCCTTGAGGTTTGCTACTGCGATGATTGATGCCATAGTATAGTTTACGGTTGACGGCAGAAAGTGAGCCGCGTTCCCGATTTTCATTAGTGGTGAATTTTCTATTGCATGATTGGGCGTACTCAGACAAAAGTGTTGGGCGCAAATGTACGCAGTAATTCTGTAATTCAGCAAATCATGTAATCAGTATTTCATTGATTCCGTAAATCCGTATTTAATAAATTCAGTATTTCAATGATTCTGTAAATCTGTATTTGAGCATTTCAGTATTTACAGAATAGTGTAATTTTGGTGTTACGGCTTGATAAAACAAGGCTTCAGTAATTAATGAAATACTGATGTCAGTAAAGTTGATAGTAGTTGGTCCCCCAACGTAGTAATTCAGTATCAAAAGATGGATGATGTTGCAGTAAATACAGAATTCAGTAATTACTGAATTTAGTTGATTTTTATATTTGAATTGTCGATAAGTCAGTAATTCAGTATTTACGGAGTTCTGTAATGGTATTATTGATTGATTTTGGCAAGTATTTAACTGGGGTGGGGGCGAGATGTTGGCAAACATTGCCGTATTGTCTATTTTTAGCAAGTTTGAGCTATTTTGTTGGCAGAAGCATACAACTTTGAAGGCAATCAAAAAAAGTTGCTCAGAGGGCAGCTAAACAAGTTTTGTATTTCGTTAAAAAAGAGCAGAACGCACAATAGCAGAGGAGGTTGTCTAAGGATAGGGTGGGGTAGGGGTGGTTCATTGTTTCAATCACAGATTAAATGATGCTGAATAGAATTGATTTTCAATTCCAATCAGGTGCGATTAACAGCTTACAGGAACTCAGCGTGATACATGGGAAGCACAGGTTTCAATTCCAATCAGGTGCGATTAACAGAGCAAGCTACAAGGCATTGCAGCCCGAGACCGCCTCGTTTCAATTCCAATCAGGTGCGATTAACAGAACAGACTACACTTCTCTCTTTGGAGCTATCACATGTTTCAATTCCAATCAGGTGCGATTAACAGGGTGCCATTCTGCGCACTCCAAACGTGACCTAATGAGTTTCAATTCCAATCAGGTGCGATTAACAGGCTACTTTGAACGTCATAACAATGCGAGCAAGGGGGTTTCAATTCCAATCAGGTGCGATTAACAGCAGACACCGCCGAGAGCGATTACAACGCCAATACAAGTTTCAATTCCAATCAGGTGCGATTAACAGCAAAACAAGGGACTTCACAACACTACCGAAGCACAAGTTTCAATTCCAATCAGGTGCGATTAACAGTCAGCTAACAAGCTGTTGGCCGTCTCCAACAGCAGGGTTTCAATTCCAATCAGGTGCGATTAACAGCAAATCTGCGCCGTACTCGCCCGACCAAACCGGGAAGTTTCAATTCCAATCAGGTGCGATTAACAGCCGGGATGCTGATGGTCTGCCCGTTGGTCTTGGTGAGTTTCAATTCCAATCAGGTGCGATTAACAGCGTTCTTGTACTTGTTCCAAACCTCTGCCATTTGAGGTTTCAATTCCAATCAGGTGCGATTAACAGTCAACGTGTACGAACGTTTGCAAAGAAAGGTCAAGTTTCAATTCCAATCAGGTGCGATTAACAGGAAAACAGGTTTACCGCTCAGGCCGGATTTTAGAAAGTTTCAATTCCAATCAGGTGCGATTAACAGCGTCCGTCAGCGGCACCAGCTTTCCGTCCACCTTGGTTTCAATTCCAATCAGGTGCGATTAACAGCTACCTGCTGCCCAAATGGCTCGACGAGGAGTTCGGGTTTCAATTCCAATCAGGTGCGATTAACAGTGCTGTGCGCAAACACGCCAACGCCGTCACTGTCAGTTTCAATTCCAATCAGGTGCGATTAACAGGATGAAGTGACTGGCGAACTGCCCACTGAGAAGCGTTTCAATTCCAATCAGGTGCGATTAACAGTGGCTATCAAGCCCTCGCAGTCAATACCACAGTTTCAATTCCAATCAGGTGCGATTAACAGGGCACTTGACTGACCCTATTGCGATTAGCGAGGTTAGTTTCAATTCCAATCAGGTGCGATTAACAGGTCACGCCCATTGCCCTTGCAGCAATGCTGAAAGCACGTTTCAATTCCAATCAGGTGCGATTAACAGCAGGCACCATTATGTCTATTAACCTTGTCAATGGAAGTTTCAATTCCAATCAGGTGCGATTAACAGCGGCAGTTGGCTCAAATGCGCTTCGAGGCAATACAAGTTTCAATTCCAATCAGGTGCGATTAACAGGCAAGGTCTTACAGATGTACGCAATCGTTGAAAAAGGTTTCAATTCCAATCAGGTGCGATTAACAGTGCCGCCCTTCGGAGCAGCTTCAACAGTGCCAGCAGGTTTCAATTCCAATCAGGTGCGATTAACAGAAACACAGACTTTTTTTTCACGACCCTTTTTGTAAAGTTTCAATTCCAATCAGGTGCGATTAACAGAAATTCAAGGATGAAAAAATCATTCCATCGGACTTGGTTTCAATTCCAATCAGGTGCGATTAACAGCAATAGCCGCCCCGCCAAATCATCTTCGTTCCATGTTTCAATTCCAATCAGGTGCGATTAACAGCCTTTGGCGCTTTGTCTTTTTGTACCTGAAGTAAAGGTTTCAATTCCAATCAGGTGCGATTAACAGCCGCAGTTGTTGACAGTGGACACCAACAGCAAGGGTTTCAATTCCAATCAGGTGCGATTAACAGTCAACGTGTACGAACGTTTGCAAAGAAAGGTCAAGTTTCAATTCCAATCAGGTGCGATTAACAGGAAAACAGGTTTACCGCTCAGGCCGGATTTTAGAAAGTTTCAATTCCAATCAGGTGCGATTAACAGCGTCCGTCAGCGGCACCAGCTTTCCGTCCACCTTGGTTTCAATTCCAATCAGGTGCGATTAACAGCTGTTGGCTGTTGGCTGTTGGCTGTTGGCCAACTTGGGTTTCAATTCCAATCAGGTGCGATTAACAGCGTTGATGAAGATGCCAGAACCGGAGTCTTTCTTGAGTTTCAATTCCAATCAGGTGCGATTAACAGTGCCCGTCCACGGGATTTTTCTACTCTCTAAAAACGTTTCAATTCCAATCAGGTGCGATTAACAGACCCCGAACCGCTCCAAGCAAATACAAGTCCGCATGTTTCAATTCCAATCAGGTGCGATTAACAGCATCCAGTCCTGCTCGTTGACTTGGGTCTCGATGGTTTCAATTCCAATCAGGTGCGATTAACAGACTCGACTGCAGATTGGGTACATCACTATGACATCAGTTTCAATTCCAATCAGGTGCGATTAACAGCACCATGAGGCCTGGGAGATAAACGACGTCTTCGGGTTTCAATTCCAATCAGGTGCGATTAACAGCAGGCTGTCACCAGCATAGTAAATGGGCAAGAAGCGTTTCAATTCCAATCAGGTGCGATTAACAGGGAACTCGGATAGATACCAGCTGTCGGGCGTGATGAGTTTCAATTCCAATCAGGTGCGATTAACAGAAAGTTTTTAAATGTTTGATAATCAGCAGTTTATAGGTTTCAATTCCAATCAGGTGCGATTAACAGGCACAACTTACTACAGAGAAAACTTCACAACCCGAGTTTCAATTCCAATCAGGTGCGATTAACAGGGTACGCTTCGGGGTTTTTTGAAGGAAGACGTCAAGTTTCAATTCCAATCAGGTGCGATTAACAGCGTAGCCGGGCAGCGTGCCGCCCGCTATGCCGTTAAAGTTTCAATTCCAATCAGGTGCGATTAACAGTCGTAAATCACAATGACCACCGCACACCTATTCTCGTTTCAATTCCAATCAGGTGCGATTAACAGGATGTTGTTCTCCATCAGCAACTGCTCCCGCTCCTGGTTTCAATTCCAATCAGGTGCGATTAACAGTACCTGTGCCTTCAGTACGGCGATTTCCGCTTCCAGGTTTCAATTCCAATCAGGTGCGATTAACAGGTGCCGCCGGTGCTCCATGCTTGCACGTCGGCGGGTTTCAATTCCAATCAGGTGCGATTAACAGCCTCCACGCTGCGGCTGGCGCTCAGGCGCATCAGGTTTCAATTCCAATCAGGTGCGATTAACAGCCACACTGCGCAGCTTATGAAGGTGCTGGCTATCATGTTTCAATTCCAATCAGGTGCGATTAACAGCTTGATGGTGCGGTTGAAGGGGTTCACGAACACGCGTTTCAATTCCAATCAGGTGCGATTAACAGCCACAACATCATTTGCAGAAAAAACCCAAATCAAGTTTCAATTCCAATCAGGTGCGATTAACAGAGGAGGTCAGGTCGTTGAAGTCGGGCGGAAAATAGGTTTCAATTCCAATCAGGTGCGATTAACAGGCCTTGGCAGATGAGTACCTGGGCGAATACCTCGGGTTTCAATTCCAATCAGGTGCGATTAACAGCCTGCAAAGTCTGGCCAATCATTCGCACATGAAATGGTTTCAATTCCAATCAGGTGCGATTAACAGATTTCCACAACTTCTGCACGATGCAGGTGCGGCAAGTTTCAATTCCAATCAGGTG
>CAYTZS010000191.1:0-10179 GCA_964442355.1 uncultured Saprospiraceae bacterium
TTCAAAGTCGAAATGTGTCAAAATTGCAGCCTAAATTAATCCAAACCTCACGTTATATTATCGGGGCTTCACGGGTGCCAAAATTAGTCCATCTGAAACAAAACGCTACTTTAGCGCCACAACACAAAATAATTCAACAAGATACCAATCCAACAATTCAAGTAAATGGAGCCATTTTTCACCAATGACGCCGTGGTTTTCGGCCTGCTCTGCCTCATTCTGGGCGGTGTTTTCTACACGTCGAAACTGCCCGCCTTCGGCAAATTTTACAGCATCGTGCCCACGCTCGTACTTTGCTATTTTCTGCCCGCCCTACTCTACTGGCCACTGGGCCTGATTGCACCGGAGTGGTTCGACCATGGGCTGTTGAAGTTTTTGGGAGAAAAAGGGCTCACGCTGCCCGACACGGGGATGTCGTTTGGGCAAATAAAAGACTGGCTCGAAACGCAAGGACTGACCAAAGCCGACTATGGCGAATTCAGCCACAAGAGCCAGCTCTACTTCGTGGCCAGCCGCTACCTGTTGCCGGCCAGCCTCCTGCTGTTCTGCGTCGGCATTGACATGAAAGGCATCATCAGCCTGGGCCCCAAGGCACTCATCATGTTCCTCACGGCCACATTTGGCGTCATCATCGGAGGGCCGGTGGCACTATTGGTGGTGAGCAACCTCATGCCCGGTCTCATCAAGGTTTCTCCAGAACAACTTTGGCAGGGCCTGTCCACCATTGCTGGCAGTTGGATTGGGGGCGGTGCCAACCAAGCTGCCATGAAGGAAATCTACAAAGTGCCCGACTCCCTGTTCGGCACGATGGTCGTCGTGGACGTGATGGTGGCCAACGTCTGGATGGCCGCACTGCTCTACGGCGCTGCCAATTTCGTTAAAATAGACCACTGGCTCAAGGCCGACAATTCGGCCATCGCTGCGCTGGAACAACGGGTAGCCAGCTACCGGGCCAGCATCGAGCGGGTGGTCACTACCCGGCACCTGTTCGTGCTGATGGCCGTGGCGTTCGGCGGAGTGGCCGTGTCGCACATGGTGGCCGATTGGGTCATCCCACAGCTAGAAGGCTCAGCCGAATGGCTCAAGGCAGTGCGCCTGGAGTCGCTGCTGGAAGGCTTTTTCTGGATTGTGCTCGTGGCCACCACAATTGGCTTGCTGCTGTCGTTCACGCCTGCCCGCCAACTGGAGGGCGTGGGAGCCAGCACTTGGGGCAGCCTGTTTATTTATGTGCTGGTGGCCACCATTGGCATGAAGATGAACGTGGGCGAGATTTTCGACAACCTTGGGCTTTTTGCCATCGGCGTGGTCTGGATGCTGGTACACTGCTGCCTGCTGTTGGTGGTGGCCAAGCTCATCCGAGCACCTTTTTTCTTCGTGGCAGTGGGTAGCCAAGCCAATATCGGTGGCGCAGCATCGGCCCCCATTGTCGCCTCGGCCTTTAGCCCGGCACTGGCCCCTGTGGGCGTGCTTTTGGCAGTGCTTGGCTATGCTTTGGGCACCTATGGCGCCATCATCTCTGCGATGCTGATGCGATGGGTGGCGGGGTAGGGAAAATCTACACACAACATGAGCATCCATTCAGCACCCAAAAAATTAGTTTCACCCTTTGATTCATTATAAAACCAACGATTTTCGCACCTAGAAATAAAAGGAATCGAGTAGCGCCAATTGTTTCTGCACTAGTTCAATTATCGTAACTGATTACGGGTATAGGTATGTTAATGAGTAATTTTCGAAAGGCATAACCAACCTAATAACAGTACATTAAAATTTAAATGATGAAAAAAATAATCTCAATCATGCTATTTGGCTTCATGCTCATCGGTTTATTTGCTTGCCAAAAAAGCGATGACCTAACCGTAAATTCATTAGCGGAGCTTGAGGAAAAATTGAAATCCGAAGTTGAAGACAATGATATTACTTCAATCTCATACTGTGTTGTGAAAAATGATAAGATATTACACAGCGGTGCTTTGGGATTTGCGGACGAAAGTAATAATAAGTTGGCAACAGACAATACAAGATATTTGATTGCATCTGTATCAAAAACCATTACAGCAGTTGCTATAATGAAATTGGTAGAACAAAATTTAGTCGGGTTGGATGATGACATCAATCAATACCTTCCATTTTCAGTTCGAAATCCAAGTTTTCCAGATGATAAAATAACCCTTAGAATGCTACTAAGTCATACGTCTAGCATTTCAGATGAATTTCAAGAGAATTTTGATTTAGATTGCTTTGATACAGACTGCTCAATGTCCTTGGACGAATATTTTAAAGCTGTTTTCCTCAATACAGGTCAGTATTTCTCACCTGACAATTTCTCAAGCAATGAGCCTGGCACAGCCGAAGATTATAGTAATTTAGGTTCTGCACTGATAGGTTACTTGGTAGAAAGAATCACACAAACCCCTTTCGACATCTATTGTGAAAACAATATTTTCACTCCATTGGGAATGAGCAAGACAGAATGGCGACTGGCAAATACCCCCCTCGATGAAATAGCCATACCTTACTCTGATGAAATCACTAGCCCTAATCAGCATTATACTTTCCCTGACTATCCAAACGGAGGCTTGAGAACCACAGTACTAGACTTGTCTAATTTTTTAAGAATGGTCATACTCAATGGGAGCTTTAACAATGCGCAAATTCTGTCTCAGGCAAGTATGACTGCAATGAAAACCTTGCAATTTGAAAGCGAAGAACAATGTTTATCCTTTTATTACGACACAATAAATGGAAGAACAATTATGGGGCACAGTGGTGGGGAAAAAGGTGTTACAGCTGAAATGTATTATGATACAAATACCAACGTTGGCGTTATTGTTTTCAGCAATATTGAAGACGCAAATTTAGATGATGTCATTTCACTTTTATTCAATTATGGTGATAAGCAATAGCAACGTTGACGAAAAAAACCTTACAGATTTCAAGCATGCTTTTTTAAAGTGGTTCCTACACAACCCAACACCTGTTTTCCTTCTCTCCAAAAATAATCATTTCTTTGCCAAGACACGACCACCCCACCCTCAAGCACATCAAACAAAACAGTATGAACCCGTTCGCTGACTTGTTAGGAATTACGAAAAATTCTATCTTCGCTTTGGATGACAAAAATCCTCCTTATCTACCCAAAAACAGGGGGATAAGGAGTGGGGCGTCATCCTTGGCTACGAGTTAAAGGGCATTTTAAAACACGACACCAATGGACAAATACAAAGAAACATTCGATACTTGGAACAACATTGCCACAATATACCAAGACAAGTTCATGGAATTAGACTTGTACAATGAAACCTACGACTTCATTTGTAGCTCCATTGACAAACCCAATGCAAAAATTTTGGAAATTGGTTGCGGACCTGGAAACATTACTAAGTACCTACTATCTAAAAGACCCGACTTTGACGTATTGGGAATTGACATTGCACCAAACATGGTAGCGCTTGCAAAGCAGAACAACCCAACTGGACGCTTTGCTGTTATGGACACCCGACAAATCAAGAATCTTGACACAAAATATGACGGAATTATTGGTGGATTCTGTTTGCCATATTTATCAAAGACTGAGCGTGACGAACTAATTTCTAACTCATACGACTTATTAAACCATAATGGTTTGATATATTTAAGCTTCGTAGAAGGCGACCCAGAAAAATCCGATTTTAAAGTGGGCAGTGGTGGACGAGTATATTTTTATTACCATAATTTGGACGACATTAAATCACAAATGAGTAGATTTGAATTCGGAGAATTAAATACGTTTAAAGTAAAGCGTAAAATTTCAGAAACAGAATTTGACATACATACAATACTTACAGCGAAAAAGAAAAACGCCCTATAACAGCATGTCGCCTCAATTGGCAGTGACTTGCAAAATTGAAACTGAGTGCTACCATTTAACTTTTGTGCAGGTTGACAGTGAATTGCTCCGAAATCGCCACCTTCGGGTAGCTACAAAACGTTAATCCATTAGAATATCCCTACTTTTTTCATTTCCAACCCGTCTTTTTCTTTTGACACTCAACGAATATTAATTGATTGCCATGCGAAGTCTTTTGACAGCCTCGCTTTTTTCATTTCCAACCCGTCTTTTTCTATTGACACCCAACGAATATTAATTGATTGCCATGCGAAGTCTTTTGACAACCCCGCCTAGTTGTGTCAAGTGAACCTTACAAAAAAACCTTACAGATTTCGGGCTTGTTTTTAAAGTGGTTCCCACACAAACCATCACCTGTTTTTCCCTTCTCCGAAAATAATCATTTCTTTGCCGGAGCACGACCTCCCACCCTCAAGCACATCAAACAAAACAGCATGAACCGCACCATCATCTTCCTTTTTCTAATTGTGGCCAATGTGAAGGCCATCGCCCAAACCCATCCTTACATTCCCGACTCAGATCCACTGGTTCGCCAAAAACTGGAGGACTGGCAAGACCTAAAGTTTGGGTTCATGATGCACTGGGGCACTTACAGCCAGTGGGGCATTGTGGAGAGCTGGAGCCTCTGCAACGAGGACTGGATAGACCGAGGCGGCGCCGATTACATGGACTATGTGCAGCGCTACGAGCAATTGCCCAAGACCTTCAACCCCACCAAATTTGACCCAGAGAAATGGGCGGCAGCGGCATGGGCGGCGGGCATGAAGTACGTCGTGTTCACCACCAAGCACCACGATGGCTTTTGCATGTTCGACAGCAAATACACGGACTACAAAATCACGGGGCCGGACTGCCCATTCCGCACCCACCCCAAGGCCGACGTGGCGAAGCACATCTTCGACAGCTTTCGGCAGCAGGGCTTCAAGGCGGGGGCCTACTTCTCCAAACCAGACTGGCACTGTGACGACTATTGGGCGCACGAATGGGCGACGCCCAACCGCTGCAACAACTACGACAGCCGCCGCTACCCGGAGCGCTGGAAAAAGTACGAGGATTTCACCTACAACCAAATAGAGGAGCTGATGAGCAACTACGGCCCGATGGACATCCTCTGGCTCGACGGCGGCTGGGTACGCCCGGACAGCACCATCAACGACGAGGTGCGTTCCTGGGGCTACGACCTACCCAAGTGGGGCCAGGCCATCGACATGCACCGCATCGCCCGCATGGCCCGGCAGCACCAGCCCGGCATCTTGGTCGTGGACCGCTCGGTGCATGGCCCCTACGAGAACTACCGCACCCCGGAGCAGCAGGTGCCGACCACCGTGCCTCCCTACCCTTGGGAGACCTGCATGACGATGGCAGGTGGCTGGTCGCACAGCGCCAACCCCAGCTACAAAAGCACCCGCCAGCTTATCCACACGCTGGTGGACATCGTGGCAAAGGGTGGCAACTTCCTGCTCAACGTTGGTCCCGGGCCCGATGGTTCGCTGGACGCCGAAGCTTACAGCCGTCTTTCGGAAATCGGGAAATGGATGGACACGAACGGCGACGCCATTTACGCCACCCGGCCATTGGCGCCGTACAAGGAAGGCAAGGTTTGCCTCACGCAAAAAAAGGACGGCAGCCGCCAGTACCTGCTCTACCTCCCCGATACCGACGAACCAGTGTTGCCCTCAAAGCTGTGGGTTTCGACGTTTTCCACGAAAAGCATCAAGCAAGTGCGGCTACTCGGCAGCGCCGAGCCGCTGAAATGGGAGCCCGTTGGCAAGGGCATCGAGGTGCAGTTGCCAGAGAAGCTGCGGAAGGCAAGGGCTGGGGAATGGGCCTGGGCAGTGGTAGTTGAGCGTGCCGAATGATGGATTTGGCGTTTAATCCCACCTGCCTACGCCGCCCGACAAGCTGTACCTGCCGGGGCCAAGCAGCGCTACCGCCAATCCGCCGAACAGCAGCAGGGCATTCAGTTCGATGAGCCAACCACCAAACTCGTTGCGCTGAAAGGCAATGTCGAGGTGCGCTACGAGGATGGTCATCAGCATGTTGAGGGCGATGAGCAGCCCGGCGGGCCTTGTGAATTTGCCAACCATGATGAGCAGCGGCGTCACGAACTCACCGAGGTAAGTGCCGTAGGCAAGCCACCCCGGCAGGCCGCTGTTTTCGACCATGCCGACAGTGCCACCGATGCCGCTTTCGATTTTGCCAAGGCCGTGCAAGAAAAGCACCAACCCCACGCCGATGCGCAGGACGAGTTTGCCAAAGTCGGGGTGGTCAAATGATTTGTGTTCGAGCATGACGAGGAGATTTTGGGCACGAATTACGCTCATTTCTTGGAAACCCAAACCCCTGCGCTTCGATTCTGATGCGATTGGCTGCGCCGCTTGCTAACCGCCCACCCGCTTGAGCCCACCGAAGTAGAATTGGACACCAAGGCCGATGTCGAACTGGTTTGAGATGGACTTGGTGGTGGTGGTCACGCCGCCCTCCTCTGTGTCGAATTTGCTCCGGGCATAATTGTACTTCAAAATGGCCTCGATGCCAATGCCCCTGCTGGAAAAGATGGTAAACCCCGGCCCCACGCCAACGGCAAAAATATTGGTGTTGACGCTCTGGGTGCTTGCGCCTGCCACCGTTTCATCGGACGAGTTGCCGAAGCCGAAATTGGTGACAAAGAACACGGCCATGTCGTCGTCAAACGGATAGTAATAGCGGGCAAATGGGCCAAACAGGATGTTGCTGCCCTCGGTACGGTCAGCGTTTGGTTGTTTTACGTTGCTGAGGGTGTAGTCCAAGCCGATACCCAACACGAAATTGTCGAGCAAAAAATAGCCGACATCCGGTGCAATGTTCAGCTGCATGGAAGACGGCCCCTCGGCTGCGACATCCTGACCGATAGCGCTCACCGTGCGCTCCGTTTCAGCTCTTGAAAAACCCACATTGGCCCCTACAAGGAAATTGCCTTGATCCAGCATCTGGCCTTGCAAAACCTGCGAAAACAACAGCGCTGTGAGCGACAGCAGGAAAAGCTTGTTCATTTTCATGGCTGGTAAGTTTAATTGTAAGTTGGAAGCCTTGGATTTCAAACTGCTCCTTTCAAAGTAGAATAATCCACAAACTTCACTGGCAAGCTACCTTCCTAAACCACCTTCAATCAATGATTTTACCCCAGCCATGACGCTGATATTTTGTCACTCCTGCCTTGCTATGGTGTGAACTAATAAGTTTTGTGCAAATAAAAAATTATGCGTCGCTGCCCCCCCTTGCTTTCACGTAAACCATTTTAAAGGAAAGCCCTGTAAACCCTCATCAACCCTGTTCGGCGTTTGCACAAAAACTACGTATAAAAGAAGGGCTTAAACTTATTGCCACTCAAACTTCCACCTGGCAAACGCCTCCATCGCTTCGTACTCCGCCAAGCCAAGGCTGCGGTAAAGTGCCGCCGTGGCTGCATTACGCTCCTTGGCCCGCTGCCAGAACTCCCGCTCGTCTTCACCGGGGAACGGAGCGCTGTCCTTCTGTGACTGGTGCATGAAGATGGCCTTCTGTTTGCGGGCCACTTGGTCGGGCGACATCGGCACGGCCATATCAATTTCGTGGATGGGGAACTCGTGCCAAGCACCCCGGTAGAGCCAGAGCCAACAGTCCTTCATCCATTTTTTGTCCCGCAGTTTTTCAAAGGCGGCAAAAATGGCGTTCAGGCAGACCCGGTGCGTACCGTGCGGGTCGGCGAGGTCGCCAGCGGCATACACTTGGTGGGGCTGCACCTTTTCGATGAGGGCAGCCACGATGTCAATGTCCGCCTGCGTGACGTCGCCTTTGCGCACCTTGCCAGTCTCGTAAAACGGCATGTCGAGGAAGTGGATTTTGTCGTCGGTGAGGCCAGAGTAGCGGGCACCTGCCCTTGCCTCGCCCCTGCGAATGAGGCCCTTGATGGCCCGCACTTCGGGGATGTCCGGCTCGCCTTGCTGCTTGGTTTTCAGGAACTTGAGAATCTTTTTGTAACGCTTTTCGCTGTCGGCGTCCATCAAACCTTGGGAATCGCCGAACTCCAGCAGGAACTCTGCATAGCGTCGGGCGTCGTGGTCATGCACTGCAATGTTGCCGCTGGTTTGGTAGGCCACATGCACCTCGTGCCCTTGGTCAACGAGGCGCATGAAGGTGCCGCCCATCGAAATCACGTCGTCGTCGGGGTGCGGCGAGAAGATGATGCAGCGCTTCTTGGCAGGGGTGGCCCGCTCGGGGCGGGTGCTGTCGTTGGCATTGGGCTTGCCGCCAGGCCATCCGGTGATGGTATGCTGGAGGCGGTTGAAAATCTTGATGTTAATCTCGTAGGCACCATTGGCTTCGAGCATCAGCTCGCTGAGGCCGTGCTCGTTGTAGTCCTCGTTGGTGAGTTTGAGGATGGGCTTGCCTGTCTGTTGGCTGACCCAAGTGACGGCTTGGCAGGCCAATTCTTCCGTCCAGTTGCACACACCGCAGAGCCACGGAGCGCTCATGCGGGTGAGGTGTTCAGCGGCAGCTTTGTCCAAAATCACCTTCACGTTGGGGTGTTTTTGCAGAAAAGTAGCAGGGATGGAGGTTGTGATGTCACCCTCCAGCGCCTTGGCAATGATGGGCGCCTTGTGCTGCCCCCAAGCCAACAGGAATACCGTTCGGGCCTTCATGATGCTAGCCACGCCCATCGTGATGGCCCGTGTGGGCACACTTTCCTCTTGGCCAAAATCCTTGATGGCATCCCTGCGGGTGAGGCCGTCGAGGCGCACCATGCGGGTGAGGGAGCTTTCCCAAGAGCCAGGCTCGTTGAAGCCGACGTGGCCCGTGCGCCCGATGCCGAGCAGTTGTATGTCAATGCCGCCGTTGAGGTTGATTTGCTTTTCGTACCAAGTGCAGTATTCCTGCGCTTTTTCCATTGGCACAGTGCCGTCGGGAACGTGGATGTTTTCTTTGGGCACGTCCACGTGGTCGAACAGATGCTCGTGCATGAACCGCCAATAGCTCTGCGCCGCCTCTTTTTCCATCGGGTAGTACTCGTCGAGGTTGAAGGTGACGACGTTGTAAAAGCTGAGGCCCTCTTCCTTGTGCAGCCGCACCAGCTCCCGATAGACCTGGATGGGCGACGACCCAGTGGCCAGACCCAGCACGATTTTCTCACCGTCCTGTTGCTTCTGGCGGATGGCCAAGGCGATGCTGCGGGCCACATGGATGGAGGCTTCACGGCTGTCGTCCCAGATTTTTACCGGGAGCTTCTCTAAAGTTTTGAACTGGAACTTGAGGGTGGGCTGGGTAACTGCGGAAGATAGCATATTGAATTGGTTGGTTTTGATTTGCTGCTTTGTTTTGGCGAATGGGGAGGTGGGGCGAAGTTATAAAGTTTGGAGAGAGGGGGAAAGGGTTTTGAACGAGATTTCGAACTTGCTGGAATTGCTCATCCTTGTGCAGTAAGACAATGTATAAGTGCAGGGTTTTCTACAAAAAAGGGGCGACAACCTGCCGCCCCAATCTTTTTCGTAAAAGATGTTTTTCGTAGCATAAACCTAGCTCACCAAATGGTCGGCGATGTCCGCATCTGGATTTTTTGGGTCGGGGCCGTACTGGTTGCTGCCCTTGTCCCCTTCTGTGGCGGCCAGCACGATGTTGTAGATAGGAATGAGAATATACCATCCGCTCTTGTTGATGTCGTGCATCCGGCGGATGCTCACGCCGATGGCGGGCAGCAAAACAGCAAGCGAGTAGACATTGCCTAGCCAAGGCATCTCAAGCATACCACCGACGAAGCCGATGCCAAACGAGATGATGAGGTTGACCAGTACGAAATACCAATATTCGGCTCTTCTGGCCCTTCCGTCAAACTTGGCATAGTTCTTCAACACGCCCACGTAGTAATTCCAAATCATAAGTTACAAATTTAGAGGTGAAAAAAGATTGTTTCCTGATTGTTGGCCCCATCGCAGGGCAATATGCCTGAATGGGTTGTGTGAAAATTGGCCGCTCGCCACGCCCACGACTTCACAGATTCAAAAACGCCTGTTTTTTCACAAATTTTGCTGCTCGGCTTGCTGCCTCACAAACATACAATTCCTCGGTTATTTGTTGAATAAAAAGTACTTCATCCAATCAAATCGTCCGAAGAATCTTCTTGACCCACCACCAACGATGTTTTAGCTGCTCCTAATACTCGGCGCAAATAGGTTTTGTGCAAACATGAGTCAACCCGAATTTTTCGGTATGCAGCAAGTACAAGGGTGTAACCGGGTGATTTTCTGAGGAAAATCACCCGGTTACACCCACAAATA
>CAYTZS010000192.1:0-10141 GCA_964442355.1 uncultured Saprospiraceae bacterium
AATGGAAATCAAGCGTACAAGGCTGGTGGGCCACGGATTTTGAAGTGCCAGTTTACCCTTTGGGCAAGGGGTTTTTGGTAAAAAAACGAGCCCCGAAAATAGGAAAAGGTAGGTGCTTGAATGGCGATTTCGTGGAAATCGAGCGTAGCAGGGGCGAAGTGAAAAACGCAGATGAAACAATCTTCCGGATGGTATTCCTCGCTGTGGAGGTGGGTTTCGTTGCCGCTTGTGGTACACTTTGCGGTTTCATCGTGGTCGTGCTCCAAGAGATGGTGCACTTCCTTCAGTGCAACGACTTGAAGAACGAGCAACGCCAACAGGTAGGCGGTAATGCGGCGATATGTAGCACTGTTTTTCAATGAAAAAGCAAATGCTTAAAAAAGGCGTTTAAACCGAAATTGTTCAAAAGCCTTGCGTTCGCAGGGCCAAGAATTGCACGGAACTAATGATTCATCAGTCAAAATCCGTGCAATTCTTGGCAACTACTTCTTGAAACTTCCCGGCAGTGCTGCCTCGATGATAGCCTTGACGTCTTCGAGGGACAACTTCGCAGCCTCCTCCGAGGTCATTTTCTGGCCATCGGTCTTCGGGAACGACACATTGTTTTTCTTGAACCGGATAAAAGGTCCCCACCTGCCGTTTTCAATGGCGATGTCCTCTTTTTCCCACTGTTGCACGTAGCGGTTGGCCTCTTTGTTGACTTTCGCTTCGATGAGCTTGTGGCACTCATCGATAGTAATGGTTTCAAGCTTGTATTTCGCCGGCACGTTCACATACAGGTCGCCCCATTTCAGGAACGGCCCAAAGCGGCCCTTGCCTTTGCTGATGGGTAGGCCCTTGTAGGTGCCGATGGGTGCATCGGCTTTTTGTTTTTCCTGGATAAGTTCAATGGCACGCTCCATCGCAATTTCCAGTGGGTCTTCGCTACGTGGGATGGACACGAATACCTCACCGTGCTTCACATACGGCCCAAACCGACCTAGACCAATGCTGACCTCTTGACCTTGGTACTCGCCAAGGGTTTTCGGCAAGGTGAAGAGCCTCAACGCATCTTCCAACGTCACAGTGTCAATTGTTTGGTTGGGGCCGAGGTTGGCAAATTTGGCTTTTTCGTCCTCACCAAGTTCTTCTTTTGAGCCGATTTGCACGGCAGGCTTGCCAAAGCGGGTCATGCGTACCAGCACCGTGCGGCCCGAGACTGGGTCTTTGCCAAGGATGCGTTCCCCAGTAGCACGTGCGCTGGTTTCCAGCGCATTTTGTACCGTGGCATGGAAGGGGTGGTAGAAATCGCCGACCGTCTTTACCCAGTTCTTGCCGCCTTCGGCAATGATGTCGAAGTCCTTTTCGATGTCGGCAGTGAAGCCGAAGTCCATGATTTCTTTGAAATGCTCGAACAGGTAGTCGGTGACCACCATGCCCATGTCCGTTGGGAAGAGGCGGTTTTTAACGGCTCCAGTCACTTCGCTGCCCTCCGATTTGGTGATTTGGCCATTTTTCAAGGTCAAAATCGCAAACTTGCGCACCTCACCGTCCCGGTTGTCCTTGATGACGTAGCCCCGGTTTTCCTCCATGATTTTGGAGATGGTAGGGGCGTACGTGGACGGGCGGCCAATGCCCAATTCCTCCAACTTGCTTACCAATGCAGCCTCTGAATACCTCGCTGGCGGACGGGTGTAGCGCTCTGTTGCGTTCATTTCCTTGAGGTCGAGCGATTGGCCGACTTTCAGCGGCGGCAACATGCCTTTGGTGTCGTCCTCATCGTCGTCGTCCTGTGATTCGAGATACACCTTGAGGAAGCCGTCGAACTTGAGCACCTCGCCCTCTGCCTGCAACGGCGAGCCGGGCATGTTGGACACACCAATCTTCACGATGGTGCGCTCCAATTCGGCCTCCGACATTTGGCTGGCAATGGTGCGTTTCCAAATCAGTTCGTACAAGCGGGTTTGGTCACGGTCGCCAGGTATCTGCTGGTTGGTGATGTACGTGGGGCGAATGGCCTCGTGCGCCTCCTGTGCGCCCGCTTTGTTGGTCTTGAAGCGCCGGGTGTGCACGTAGTTTTTGCCGTACAGGTTCTCGATTTCCTGCGCAATGGAGGCGATGGCCATTTCGCTCAGGTTGGTCGAGTCGGTACGCATGTAGGTGATAAAACCCGCCTCGTAGAGTCGCTGCGCAACGAGCATCGTGCGGCTCACAGAGAAGCCGAGCTTGCGGCTGGCCTCTTGTTGCAGCGTGGAAGTGGTGAACGGTGCGGCTGGCTTGCGCTTGGCCGGTTTCACCTCGATGTCGTTGATGTTGAAAGCTGCACCTACACATTTTTTCAAAAATCCTTCTGCGTCTTCCTGTGCATCGAAGCGCTCAGGCGCTTCGGCCTTCAGGATGGAAACTTTGCCATCGGCGCTTTTCACGTTGAACTCGGCGGCGATTTTGAAAAACGGGGTGGTCTCAAAGGCTTGGATTTCACGTTCCCGCTCCACCACGAGGCGTACCGTGACGGACTGTACCCTGCCAGCGGAGAGTTTGCCCTTTACTTTTTTCCAAAGCAGTTCGGAGAGTTCGTAGCCCACCAACCTGTCCACGATGCGGCGGGCCTGCTGGGCATCTACGAGGTTCAGGTCGAGTTTGCGGGGCTGCGTGATGGCCTTTTGGATGGCTGGTTTGGTGATTTCGTGGAAAACGATTCGTTTGGTGGTGTGCTCGTCTAAGCCAAGTACTTGGCAGAGGTGCCAAGATATGGCCTCACCCTCACGGTCTTCGTCCGTTGCGAGCCAAACTTCGTCCACCTTCTTCACGGCGTCCTTCAGTTCCTTCACCACTTTCTGCTTGTCGGGTGTGACGACGTACTTTGGCTTGAAGTCGTTGTCAATTTCGACGGAAATATCCTCTTTCGGCAGGTCACGAACGTGGCCATAGCTGGACTTCACAGTAAAGTCGCTGCCGAGGAATTTTTCAATGGTCTTTGCTTTTGCCGGAGACTCTACGATGAGGAGATTCTTTGGCATAGGTTTGCTTGTTGTAGTTGGATAAACGGTGGAAAGGAAGCGGTTGACCCCAGCAAAATCAATGGTTTAGGCCATTCAGTTTGAGCGGGCATCCGCCAAGAACGGCGCAAAAGTATAAATTTTGAAAAACCAAGACGGTGCAACTTGGCATTGGCACATTAATATAATACAATTTTAGCTGGCTAAACCCGATGGCGGAGGTCAATCTCGGTTACTTTTTGGCTTGTCCACCTTCTTTTTTTCTTCATGGAGGATGGTTCCTTTTTCGAGTCGTTTCTGCTTTTCTTCCGCCTCGATTTCCTGAAACTTCTTCACCAGTTCCTTCACCTCTAAGGGCTTTTTGGTGATGCTGCGGTGGTAGGTGATGATGAAAAACCGAACCATGTTGTCCGGGTGGTGGATGCCGAGGTCTTGCATGTATTTGGAAAGGCGTGAGCCTTCGTACAAGCTCCAGTTGTGTGTCATCCAACGACCTAGGCTGAAGAACAGTTTGGACGTGGCTGCATCTTCGGAAAGTGCTGCAAATTTGGCCTTTGAAGGTGCATCAATCTTTTTGCTCAACTCAAGTATCACTTCGTTGACGTCCTTTGGAATATACACGTCGTAGAGCACCTCCTGCCGAAGCCGCCAGGCATATTTCTCTTCCTCCGACATGGTTGGAGCGTTGTCAGTCTGAGCAGCTACGCTAGCTGTGAAGCCTGCCACGAAAAGGAAAATAACACTTATTTTGTTCATTATCAGTTTGTTGTGGATTGATGTTGAGCATCGGACTTGGTGCTGAAGAAAAACAGGGGTAATTTTTTTAGCTTTCAAACGAGTCATTCAAACAGGTTCTTGCATATTGCACACACAAAATCTTGCCGCAAAATTACGGCCTAAATCCAAACCTTGTTGAAATGAAGAACAGCAACGGACACAAAGTGCTATTTTTAGACAAAGCCCATCCCTTCCTCGAAGCTCGTTTGACGGAGCTTGGGTACGATTGTCACACCGATATTTCAAGCCCAAAAGCAGTGATTGAGCAACAGATTGGCGGCTATTTTGGCATCGTCATGCGTAGCCGTTTTTCCATTGACAGAAGTTTTTTGGAGAAGGCGACAAACCTCCGTTTTCTGGCAAGAGAGGGTGTCGGACTAGAGCATATTGACGTGGATTTTGCGGAGTCGGTAGGCATTCAGGTACTGATTTCGCCGGAGGGCAGCAGGGATACCGTAGCCGAGCACGCCGTCGGCATGTTGCTCTGCTTGATGAACAACCTCAGTCGAGCCGACCGACAAGTGCGCAGCGGGCAGTGGGTGCGGGAGGCCAATCGGGCAGTGGAGCTGAAGGGCAAAACCGTTGGGATATTGGGGTATGGTAACATGGGCAGCGCACTTGCCCGGAGGTTGCAGGGGTTTGGGGTAAAAGTATTGGCCTACGACAAGTTCAAGACGGTTTATGGTGATTATTTTGCTGAGGAGGTTGGCTTAGAAAGCCTGTTTGAAGAAGCAGATGTTTTGAGCGCTCATATCCCATATTCAGTTGATAACCATTATTTTATCAACCATGAATTTTTGCAACGCTTCAGAAAGAACATCTATTTGGTGAACACTGCTCGTGGCCTTGTGCTGAACACCGCCGACTTGGTCGAAAACCTGAAAACTGGCAAAGTGCTCGGTGCTGCCTTGGACGTGTTGGAGTATGAGGAGACCTCTTTTGATAAGTTCAAACTGGAGCATCTGCCACCCGCATTCGACTACCTCTGCCAAGCTGAAAATGTGCTGCTTTCTCCGCACATTGCTGGTTGGTCGTTTGAAAGCAAAGAGAAACATGCCAAGGTGTTGGCAGAGAAAATTGAGAAATTGGGACTTGGGAGTTGACTTAAGCGCTGGCTTTTTTATGCTCCAAATACTTCTTCAAAGCGGTGACAAAAACTGGAATCAGCGAGACTCCGATGATGCCAAGCACTATTAGGGTGATGTTCTTTTTTACGAAATCTATGCTGCCCAAGAAATAGCCAGCCAATGTGAGTAAAAGCACCCAAGTGATGCCACCGATGAAAGTGTAGGTCATGTACTTGGTACGATCCATCATGGAGAGGCCAGCTACGAAGGGCACGAACGTGCGGAAAATCGGGAAGAATCGGCTAAGAATGACCGCTTTTTGGCCATGTTTTTCAAAAAACTCATGCCCTTGCTGCAAGTACTTGGGATTCAGCCATTTGCGCTCCTTGCCATCTTGGAGCTTTGCACTGAAGTACCTTCCTACGTGATAATTGACAGTATTGCCCAAAATCGCAGCGGCCATCATAATGATGATGGAAAGTGTGAGGTCAAGTTGACCGCCCGTAGTGCCTGCAATGACGCCCACCGTGAACAAAAACCCATCACCAGGTAGAAAAGGCGTGACGACAAATCCTGTCTCAGCAAAAATGACGAGGAAAAGCACCGCATAAATCAACATGCCGTACTGGGCAACGATGTCGTTCAGGTAAAGGTCTGGGTGCAGGATAAAATCAATGATGGTGTCCATTCGGGCGACTTTTTTTTGAAATGAGGGCCAAAGGTAAGTAAAAAGCGGTTTGAGTTTCGGGCTTCGAGCCACATGCACGGGCCTCGTAAAAAAACAAAAGGGCATGGCAAATGCCACACCCTTTTGATTCCCTCCGAATATATTCGGAAATTACTGAGCTTGCTGAGCAGCAGTAGTGTCAGCAGGAGCAGTCAATTGACCACCTTCTGCAGGAGCAGCTTCTTGAGCTGGAGCAGCTGCATCTGTAGCTGGAGCTTCAGTTGCTGGAGCTTCCTGGCCTTCAGTAGAAGCGGCGTTGTCACGGCAAGCAGTGAAAAGAACAGAAACGGTAAGCAGTGCAACTGCTACGAGGCTGAATACTTTTTTCATGTTTAGAAGAATTGAAAAATTGATAATGAAAAATATTTAATCCAAAACCTGCCTTTTTTGAGGCAAGATATTTTGCGCTTGAATCATAATTTGGATGGAACTCAATTTGGTTGGGACATCGGAAATGGGATAGTGGTTTACTTTTTTGAATTGGGCTTCAAAGTAACTTGGTTCTGACTTCGTATTTCAATGAAACTGACCCCACTAACCGAAATGCTTTATGGAATGTTCGGTCAAAGAGAAAAAAATTTTTGCAAAAATATTGGACTTGCTGGATATTTCATCGCTATTCCAAAAAAAATTCTGTGGAAAAAATAGAAATAGGCTCGTTTTTCTATTTTTTGATTGAAATAAAGCCCTCAAAATCAGCAAGTTCCATGCTGGTTAGGCACTGATTTGAGGTAAGCCCACCTTTTCTTGCAGAAAATACACCGTACCGAATATCGTGAATTCCACCTGTACTGTGGGCATCTGGATTGATTGAAATCAGAACATTTTTTTCCAAGGCATAAGGAATCCATGTCCAATCAAGGTCGAGGCGGTGAGGGTTTGCGTTTAGTTCAATGGACACTCCGTTGTCGGCACATGCGTCAATAACTTTCCTATGGTCAATTGGATAACCCTGCCTCGACAGCAACAAACGGCCTGTTGGGTGGCCCAAGATGGTTGTGTATTTGTTTTCCACGGCTTTCAGCAAGCGTTGGGTTGCTTTCTCTTCATCCATGCGGAGGTTGGAGTGGACTGATGCGATGATAAAGTCAAACCCTGCCAACAATTCTTCGGGGTAATCCAACGAACCGTCATAGAGGATGTCGCTTTCGATGCCCTTGAAAATGCGGAATGGGGCCAACTCCAGGTTCAGCGCATCAACCTCTGCCCATTGTTCAACCAGTCGGTCCTCCTTCAATCCGTTGGCGTAGAAAGCCGATTTCGAGTGGTCGGTAATGCCGAGGTAGCTGTAGCCGAGATTCCGGGCATGTTCGGCCATTTGGCGGAGCGTGTGCAGCCCATCCGACCAGGTGCTGTGAGCATGAACTACGCCACGGATGTCAGTTGGCTCGATGAGCTTTGTAAATGTTCGGCCTAGTGACCACGGGTGCTCTCGAAGTTCGGGCTGAAGGTAGGGTAGGGCGGCTTTTTCGAAGACGGCCGATTCGGTTTCCAAACCCTTGAAGTCTATGCCTTTGGTCTTTTCCAAAAAGCCATCCAGGAACTCTTCTCCAGCAGAGTACCTGAACAACTTGCTTCCGAACTCCGTGGGGTCGCAGCAGTAAATAGTCACAGGCAGCTCGTCGGCAGTTTGCGCCAAAATCGTATTTTCTTTTTCGCCTTTTTTTGTGAGCAGTTGATTGTCAAATATTTGCGAGATATCGCCTGAATAGCCAATTACTATTTCGATGCTTTCCACAACATTGTTGCGTCGGCAGATGGCACCTGCGAGGCTAATTTTTGCTGTAGGCAATAATTGCTTCAGGCTTTCCACCAAGGAATTTGCTGCTGCTTCGAGGTCGGCGTACAAGTATTTTCCTTGCGATTTTTGAAAGTACTCAAGTTTTTGGCGGAGGTCTTCCTGTGTTTTTTCACCAAACCCCTTCAGCTCCACGAGGCGGTTTTCGGTGCAAGCATAGCGAAGTTCACCGATGGTCTCCACTCCTAGTTCCTTCCAGATTACCCTGATTTTCTTGGGGCCAAAGCCTTGAATTTGTAGCATCTCACGGACGCCTTGCGGTGTTTTTTCCTCGAACTTGTCGAGCGCTTGCATGTGCCCAGTATCAAGCAGCTCCCGGATGCTGGCGCTGGTGGAGCTGCCGATGCCCTTGATTTTTTCGATTTCGGCTTGGGGGATTTCAGCGAGTGGGTCGGGCAACTTGCGGATGGTGAGGTATGCATTCAAGTACGACTTGATTTTGAAGGGGTTGTCCTCATGGAGTTCCATGATTTCGGCGAGGTATTGAAATTGCTTTGCGATTTCCTTGTTTGTCATAGTCAGATTTTTCAAAGCTGAAAGGTAGGACTTTGGCAAAAACAACAAACCAAACTGAGTAGGAAACTAAAAAAAATAGGTTCCCTACCAGCTGACAGGGAACCTATTTCGGATGGTTTACCAGCATTTTGTCAAGCGATGACCCCATCCTGTGCAGGAGCTGTGGCGTAGTCTTCCAAGTGCTTGAAGTAGCGGGTGAGTTGGCCATTTTCAGCGATGGTACCATGTTCGATGACCCTGCTTTTTTCCTTGATAAGCTCCGGCAAAATATGTGTCAAAAACTGGAGCCCAAATGACTCGGAAGCGTCTCTGGGCATCTCGTTCGGCAAGTTGTCAATCGTCATCATGTCCACACAGCCGAGTTGATGGGGTGCAGTTTCTTTCCCCGATTTTGGGTCAAAGCCAAATACTGGGACGGCGATAGTAGAAGCCCGCAATGTAGATGGGATAGACGACTCGGGAGCGATGTCGCAGGTAACATCGGCGATAACTTTTAGGTTGAAGTCAGGTCGGGCCATTTCATCCACCGTAAAAAACGCAGGGGCGCCCTTGTCCCAGAAGATGCCGTTTACCATGATGTCGGCTACTTGGTAGTAGGGTGCGAAAATGCTTTTGTAGCGGTTGGGGTGGCCATAGAAATCTTCCTTCACAAAGGGTTTGCCGTCCTTGCGGGCCACGTAGTTTTGGCAACTGAGCTGTGTGAAAACGGGATGGTCGTATGTTTTTTCCAAAAAATCTGCTGGGCTGACTTGTTGGATGCCCATGTCACGCAGCACATCAGCAGCGCCTGTAGCAACCCTCCCGGTACCAGTCAGTACAACTTTTACTGCTGGGATTTTCAAGGTTTTGTAGAATTCTTTGGCTTCATGGTAATCGTGGAAGTCCTTCATTCGAGGCAAGGAATAGGCGCTGGTGCGTTGTGCGTAGGTCCAAAGTGCATTGTGAGCACCCACCATACCAGCGAACCGACCGAATGCAATCAAGCGGTTGTCGTTCTTGTCCTTCAACACCTCGTAGTCAATCAGTCGGATATTTTTTTCGAGTACAGCCCAGAGCAGCTTTCGGTTGTAAGGCTGTTTTTTGATGGTGTGAGAAAAAAAGAAGTAGGTTTTGCTGGGGATGAGCTGGCCGACTGGCACTTCTTTTACACCCAACAGCACATCGCAGTCGTTGAGATTATCAGTTACCGTAATGTCTTCATGTTCGTATTCCTCATCTTTGTAACAACGCAAAGGGGAAGCCTCCACGACGATATCAACCTGAAAATCCTGCATTGCGAACACGCACTGCTTAGGAGTCAGCGGCACCCTTGAATCGGGCGGCACTTTACCTTCTCGTATGATGCCTATCTTCATTTTTTTCTTCTGATTCTGATTTGGTTAACGCCCTGCAAAGGTAGCCAATTGCAGGCAACAGGTAGGGATTTGCAAAATCCGTACCTACAAATTAGTTTTTTTCTTAAAAAGTAATTTGCTTCGAAATCAAGGTATGTATCCTCATGTTGAGCGCATTAAACATGTGAAAAAAAAATATGAAAAAACATGCCTCAAAAACATTTAATCAGTGTTGATACGCACGGTATAAATACGTAGATTTGCCTGCTTTTTCCCTCCATCGTCATTCCTCCCAACTGCGTTACGTTTACCATCAACTTACTAAATTGTGAGAAAATGAGCATCATTTGTACAATTGTCGTTATTGCCGCCTTGTTCATCACCGTGGTCAATAGCAAATCCAACCAAAAAGTGGCCGGGGCTGAACAATCACAAGTCGTGGGTCACTGACAAGCTAGCCGTTTTTTTCTCCCTCAATTTATCAATCCTGCACCCGTCCTCCTGGCAGGTTTCCGCATGCTCCAACCTACTTTGGGTTCGTCTGTTGAATTTCTGTGGCGACATGGACTTTCCCCTGAAACTTTTTTGCAGTGCGTGAAGTTGTTACCTTTGCAAACTTTTGGTTCAAAAAGTTGAGTCTAAAGAAGCAGGTTAGTTCTGAAAGCCTTGGTTTTCATGGCCTACCCAAATAGGGGGCGTACTGGAATCGACAGGGAAGAATAACCGGTAGGTAAGCATGCCGGAGCAAGGATGGTCACTCCGCAAAAAATGACATTCAACAATTGAATGGCAACTATCAGTATGCCATGGCTGCCTAATTCTAGGAATTAGAAGGCCATTATGCCGTGCGCTTGACTTCCGATACACAGCGTGCCGCGTATCAAACCAACTCGGAATAGCCCTGCGGAGTGCCTCGGCCAATGGGTGAATCCCGTCAGCTTGCT
>CAYTZS010000193.1:0-10114 GCA_964442355.1 uncultured Saprospiraceae bacterium
CGTTATTATTTGTGGGTTTTCGGCGGTTTTGCTCCGCAAAACCGCCGAAAACCCACTTACTAAACCAACCCGTTGCCCAAAATTCGGGGTTACTCATGCTCTACCCCTCAGCCCCACCCATCTACTTTTTTTCACCAAATAACGACATAACCCACCTCACAACGCAACGAAATTTCATTTCGAGGCATTATTATGCAGCAAACGTGCAAATTCAATTGCTTACCTTTGCCCCGCTTTTTCCAAATAAGATTTTTCAACACCTGATATTCACGGCAAACGGCTTTTTATGAAGGCAATCTGCAAAATCCCTTGCCATGAACTTGAACTACACTAATATTTTATCATGACAAAAGTTAAAGCAACAAATGGCAAGCTGGGCATCCTGACCCCTGGGATGGGCGCCGTCGCTTCCACTTTCATGGCGGGCGTCATCGCCGTCAACAAGGGCCTCGCCAAGCCCGTCGGGTCAGTCACGCAGATGGGCAACATCCGCCTTGGCAAGCGTACCGAAAACCGTAACCCTCTCATCAAGGACTTCGTGCCCCTCGCCAAACTGACTGACATCGTGTTCGGAGGCTGGGACATTTTCGATGACAACATGTACGAGTCGGCTGTCAACGCCAAGGTACTTGATCAGTCGCTCCTCGACCAAATCCGTCCAGAATTGGAGGCCATCAAGCCGATGACCGCCGTCTTCGACCGCAATTTTGTGAAAAGGCTCGATGGCCCAAATGTGAAAAAAGCAGCTACCAAAATGGAGCTCGCCGAGGCCCTGATGGAAGACATGCGCCGATTCAAAGAAGAGAACGGCTGCGACCGCCTCGTGATGGTTTGGTGCGGTTCCACAGAAATTTACATCGAGGAAAGCGAAGTGCATTCCACCGTTGAGAAACTGGAGGAGGGCTTGCGCAACAACGACCCGAACATCCCGCCGAGCATGATTTACGCCTACGCTGCGGTGAAAATGGGCGTCCCCTACGCCAACGGTGCTCCCAACCTTTCCTGCGACGTGGATGCAATGGTAGAGCTATCCAAGCAGACCAAAACCCCCATCTTCGGCAAGGACTTCAAGACTGGCCAAACGCTGATGAAAACCGTCGTGGCACCTGGCTTGAAAGTACGTGCGCTCGGCATCCATGGCTGGTTCTCGACCAACATCCTCGGCAACCGTGACGGCGAGGTGCTCGACGATCCAGATAACTTCAAAACCAAGGAGGTTTCCAAGCTCGGTGTACTGGAGGAAATCCTGCAGCCAGAGCAAAACCCCGACCTGTACGGCGACCTCTACCACAAGGTGCGCATCAACTACTACCCGCCTCACGGTGACAACAAAGAGGGCTGGGACAACATCGACATCTTCGGCTGGCTTGGCTACAAGATGCAAATCAAGATTGACTTCCTCTGCCGTGACTCCATCTTGGCAGCACCTATCGTACTCGACTTGGCGCTGTTCCTCGACTTGGCCAAACGTGCCGAACTTTACGGCATCCAAGAGTGGCTATCGTTCTACCTGAAGTCGCCGCAAGCTGCCAAGGGCCTCAGCCCGATGCACGACATCTTCCTCCAGAACCAAAAGCTGCTCAACACCCTCCGCCACCTCATGGGCGAGGAGTTGATCACGCACTTGGGGATGGATTACTACTATTAATTGAGAATGGAGAATTGAAAATTGAGAATGTGTAGCGACGTGCTCAATTCTCAATTCTCCATTTTCCATTCTCAATTCAAACCCGTGTTCTGGAAGTTCATCGCCACCGCCTTTTATAGCGGCTACTCGCCCATAGCGCCGGGAACGGCGGGGGCAGCAGTCGGGGTGCTGATGCTCTGGGGCATGAGCGAAGCTTGGCCGGGACAGTTTTCCGGCGGATGGCCACAAGCGCATTGGTTGCTGGTGGCCATTCTTTTTTTCTTATTCCTGGGGGTAAAAGCTTCGCAAAAGCTGGAACCCGAATGGGGCCATGACCCCTCCCGCATCACCGTGGACGAACTGGTCGGCGTGTGGGTGGCCATGCTCGGCGTCCCCGTCAACTGGCTGAACCTGCTGCTCGCCTTTGGCCTTTTCCGCCTCTTCGATATTTGGAAACCACTGGGAATCAGGAAGTTGGAAAAGCTGCCCAGCGGCTGGGGGGTGATGATGGATGATGTGGCGGCGGGAGTGGCGGCGGCTATTTGCCTACATTTGATTCGTTTGGTTTTGCCCATCACCAATTAATTTTACCCCCAAATTGCATCCCATATCCCCTCCAAGATTGCTGGATTGATGAACGAAACATACACCACTCCACCCAGCATTGCGAAGAAACAACCCAGTCCCACCAAGTAGGGCTGATACGTCCGTTTTTTGAAAAATGCCACCAAAAATAGCGTTACCAACAGCAAGAACTCCACCGTCAGGCTCACCTCCGGCCCGATGAAGCGGCCAAGCCCAGGGTTGACGAACGGCACCGCCGACAGCAACATGTAGCTCGCATGGTAAGCTGTTTTCTTTCGGTTCAGCATGGCGAGGCCATAAAATAGCAAGAACAAAAGCCCATCAAAAAGTGTGGCACCGAGTAGTTCGGGCGACTTCTGCCGGAGCTGGCCGAAGTTCGTCACCAGCACAAAACCGAGCACAATCAGTGGCACGAGCAGGTAGGATAGCCTGCCGATTTTTCGGTGCAATTCAAGTCTGCCCTTGACCGCCAGCGTCGCTTGGCCGACGAGCATTCCGAACCAGCACAAGATGGTCAGCACATGAAAATGCACTGCCCATGCCGTGTTTTCGAAGCTGGGAAAGAATTGGAAATAGGATTTGTAAAACCCCAAAAAACTGAAAACAATTAGGCCGATGACCAGCCCGATGATGGTTCGATGCTGCTTTTCCATTGATTTTGAATTTCAATGGTGCAAAACTACCAGAGCCATCAGGCTATGCTTTTGGAAAAATCCGACAAAATGAGGCCCGTGGGAGCGGTATCGGTATAGCGCTTGAAGTCGTTGGTGAGGTGGGCGTGGTCGTAGTAGCCACAGTCCCAAGCAATTTCGGCGAGGCAGCGGCCAAGCGGGTTGCATTGGATTTTGCCGAGGGCAAACTTGAACCTCGTCAGGTTGATGAACTCCTTCGGGGAAATGCCGACATGCTGGCCAAACTGCCGCTCCAACTGCCGCTCGGTGGTGAAATGCCGCTTCGCCAGCTCACCGATTTTCACCCGTCCGCCCAGCCGCTCGATGTCCGCTGCCACGGCCAGCATGGAGTTCCGGGGTGCTTTCAGCCGATCGAGGTAAAACTGGTCAACGTAGGGCAAAAAATGATGAATGGTCTTGCTCACGTCGGGGAACATGCCACGGTGGATTTCCAACACCCGGTTGGCCACTTGGTGCAGTGGCTCGAAGCTGTAAAAATGCGTGAACGCACCCGGCCTGAACTGTATGCCAAATAGTCGGCAATCACCCAACAGCACCTGCTCGTCCGACCGGAGCATGGTACCCACCATGTAAATCCCCTCGTTCCCCACTGCTCCGAAGTTCGTCGAGCATACCGTTTCGCCGAGGTTGAGCACGAGGCCGATGCCCCCATCGGGGAGCAAGCTGACAGCCTCCGGCTGCGCCAAATGCCCAGTTAGCAGCCAGTACCGCTCGATATAGGGCCGCAGCGCCGGGGCAGGTGAAAAGGATTGGTAGTTCATGCAGTTTAACGGTCAAACTTGAAATCGCAAGTTGCAAATTCAGCTTGAGGTTGCAAAATGCAACCTCAAATTCGCCTGTGTGTTGAACCAACGTAAACCACCGCTAACTCCTACCTTTACCCAAAAATCCACCATGCCAACCTACCCGCACATCCCCTTTCAACCCCAAGTTTTCTCTGAATCCGAAACCCTCGGCCACAGCCGGGACTTCCACGACTTTATGGAAAAGCGCCGCTCCCTCCGCTTCTTCTCTGACCGCCCCGTGCCAAAGGAAGTCATCGAAAACATCATCATGACGGCCAGCACAGCACCCAGTGGGGCACACAAGCAGCCGTGGACTTTTTGCGTGGTGAGTGACCCGGCCATCAAAACGAAAATCAGGGAAGCAGCCGAGGAGGAAGAGCGGGAAAGCTACAACGGTCGCATGAGCGAGGAATGGCTGCGTGACCTCGCACCGCTCGGCACGGACTGGCAGAAGCCGTTTCTGGAAATCGCCCCGTGGCTCATCGTTGTTTTCAAAAAAGCCTACGAAATGGAAGGAGGAGAAAAGCGCAAATGCTACTACGTGAGCGAGTCGGTGGGTATCGCCTGCGGCTTCCTGCTGACGGCCATCCACAACGCTGGGCTGGTGTCGCTGACGCACACGCCCAGCCCGATGAACTTTTTGCAAAAAATCCTCGACCGACCTGACAACGAGCGGCCATTTTTGCTCGTCCCGGTCGGCTACCCGGCAGAAGGGGCTACCGTGCCCGACCTGCGGCGCAAAGGTCTGGATGAAGTGTCGGTGTGGTACTAAAGCATTGGCGGTGAACCGCAGATTTTCACGATAATTCACTCCTTCACCCGTTTCCGCCGCTCTATCAACTCCCGCCAGGTCGTCAAGATAATCCCGTTTTCTTGGATGTATTTCTTCAGTTCCGGCGAGAGCATCGCCAACATGTCTGCTCGGCGCAGCGGGCCGGAGTCGGAGATATGCGGGAACACCTCCGTGGTAGCCGAGCAGTGCATGATGACCATCGTGATGCCCGGCTGCAATTGACTGAACGACTCAATGTACTTGCGGGCATGAATGGTTTGCAACTGCTCGTCGGTCATGCCGTGGTCGGCAGGATATTGCCAGTTGTAGCTGAGGTTGTGCAGGTCGTCGAGGACTGGCAAGCCGGCGTCCCAGAGCATCTTGCCGATGGCGAGGGCTTGCTCGTGGGGCATTCCCATGCCGCTCAATTGTTTAATTATCATCGCATTGTGCCCACCGGGAAACATGACGGGAATCTTGTGCTTCATGCCCAACTGGAGGTAGCGCTGCAAGAACTCCGCCGTTCCAAATGCCGAACCCATGTGCGTGTCGAAGTGCGTCGGCTCGAAGCCCATGCGTCGGGCACGGACCAGTTGGCTCTCGAATTCCCGTTCCACGTCGTCGGGTGTGGCGTGCTGCGCAAGGGCTTCCACGCTGTGCCAGAGGCAGCCCTCCTCGTCCAGCAAATTGGGGGCGGCAGTGCCCGTGAGCGGTGGCCAGCGGTAGTCCTGCCATTCGGAAGTGAGGGTTAGGTGCAGCCCAGCATCGGTTTTGGGATGCTCCTTGAGGTAGCGCACAAAACCAGGTACCCACGGGCAGGTCATCATCACGCTGACGGAGTTGGCCACGCCCTCTTCCATCGCCCGGATGCCGCCGAGGTTAGAGTCGTAGCTCATGCCCATGTCGTCCACGTGCAGGATGACGACCTTGGCGTCGGCGGGGTAGCCGAGGCGGGCGGCGTAGGTTTGGGCATTTATGAAATGGCAGAAGAAAAGATAAATAACAATGGAAATGACCGACTTCATGGCTTGTTTTTTAAGCAAGAAGCGGTGACATCTCTCGAAAGATGCCACCGCCTTTTTTATCATAGAAAATAACCTCACGCCTTCCTCGCCACTCGCCACAGCACCCAGCACATCGCCGCAAAGAACGCCACGCCCAGCAGCATGAAGCCCGTTTCGCCAAGTGCTGGCGACAGGATATGCTCCTCCAAGTTGACGACGTTCAATTGCTCCGACAGCCGCACCGACAAGATGGCCACGATGACGCCCGCCAGCGCACCACCCGCCACGAGGCCCGTGGCGAAGAGGTTGCCCTTGCCCAGTTCGTCGTCGCCCTCGGTCTTTTCGCCCTTGCGCTCCTTCACCCACTCCACGGCGCCTTTCACCGCCCCACCAATGAAAATCGGCAGCGTCGTGCTCAAGGGCAGGTACAAGCCCACGGCAAACGACAGCGACTTCACGCCGCAAAGCTCCACCACCACTGCCACGAACACGCCCACCAGCACGAACTGCCAGTCGAGGTTGAACGACAATAGCCCCTTGATGAGCGTGGCCATCAGCGTGGCCTGCGGTGCTGCGAACTTCTCGCCGATGGCGTGCTGTATGCCCTGCGCCGCCAGTTCGGGCGTGGGTGTATCGAGGTATTTCACCGTCAACCCAATCACCACACTGGAAACGATGGCTCCAATGAACAGCGCCAACTGTTGGTATTTGGGCGTTGCACCGACGATGTAGCCAGTCTTCAAATCTTGGCTGGTAGCTCCCGCATTGGCAGCAGCCACGCAAATCATGCCACCCACCACAAGCACCATTGGCTCATAAGCCTTGCCCGTCCAACCGATGCCGATGAACACCAGCGCCGTGGCCATGATAGTGGCGATGGTCATGCCAGAAATTGGGTTGTTCGAGGAGCCGATGATGCCCACGATGCGGCTGGAAACCGTCACGAAGAAAAAGCCGAACAGCACCACCAACACGCCGAGCATCAGCTTGCTGAAAACGCCCTCGCCGGGGATGATGGGAAGCGCCGCCATGAGCAGAATCAAGGCCAAGCTGCCGAACCCGACTACTTTCATCGAAAGGTCGTTTTCGGTGCGGCTCACCTCGCCGCCAGCTGCCCGCTCCTTCAAGGCGCCCATGCTTTCCTTGAACGAGCTGACGATGGTCGGGATGGTTTTCAGCAGGGTGATGAAACCGCCAGCCGCCACTGCACCAGCGCCAATCTGGCGGACGTAGGCCCGGTAAACGGCGTCCGACATATCGGAGAAAGTATGCGCCGTGGGGTCCCAGCCGCCGGGGCCGCCAGCCGTCATGATGTCTTTCAGGTAGCCGAGTTTGATGAGTTGCTCCGCAATCATATCCGGCGGGACGAGCGTTGCCAGCAGCGGAATCAGTGCCAACCAAGCGAGCACCCCACCTGCTACCAGCACCCCAGCAATGCGAGGGCCGATGATGTAGCCGACGCCGAGGTATTCCGGCGTGATTTCACCGCTGACGGTGGCCGCTGGGAAGTACTTGTTCGCCATGCTGGTGCCGAATGTTGGCACCTCCGAGATGACGTGGAAAACCTTTTGCAGCAGCGCATAC
This sequence comes from uncultured Saprospiraceae bacterium, assembly GCA_964442355.1. GTDB lineage: Bacteria > Bacteroidota > Bacteroidia > Chitinophagales > Saprospiraceae > UBA6168. The sequence continues at coordinate 7,050 of CAYTZS010000193.1, forward strand.
ACGAAGGCGAAGCCAAGGCCCTGATAAGCGGTTTTGGCAAATGAGCCGCCCTTGTCGCCAGCGATGAGCACCGAGGCGCAGGCCGTGCCCTCTGGGTAAGGCAGGTTCTCGTGCTCCTTCACAATGAGCGATCGCCGCAGCGGTATCATCATCAGCGTGCCGAGGATGCCGCCGAGCACAGCCAGTGCGAAGATGGTCCAGTACCGAAAGTACTCATCGCCCACGGCGGGGTCGCTGAGGAAAAGGAAGGCGGGCAGCGTAAACACCACGCCCGCAGCGATGCTCTCGCCCGCTGAGCCGGTGGTCTGGATGATGTTGTTCTCCAAAATCGTTGTCCCGAAAAACTTTTGCCCCAACGAAATGGCCAACACGGCGATGGGGATGGAGGCGCTGACCGTGAGGCCCGCCTTGAGTGCGAGATAAACGGTACTTGCCCCGAAGATGATGCCGAAAATAGACCCCAGCACGATGGCCTTCACGGTAAACTCCTTCACTTTGCCGTTCTCCGACGAGATGTAGGGCTTGAATGCTTGTTTCATGTTGAATGGTTGTGTTTGTTAGATGGTTCGATTGTCGCTTTGATGGGCGGCTGCGCTGCCAAGAAAGTTCGGCTAAATGTAGGTCAAAGATTTTTGAAAAAGAAAAACCGGGGGAGAAGGGATGCCGCTTGGTGTTTTTCAGGGTTTCCAAAATAAAAATGGAGCGGCAAGATGCCGCTCCATTTTTAAAAAAGCTGTTCGTTTTCCAACAAACAACTAGTCTATCCAAATCATTTAGATGCCAGCTTCCAACTTGATTTTCAGCTTCACATCGTCGGCGATGAGTTCGTCTTTCACCGTGCCAATGACGCCAGATTTGTACTGAACGCCCCATTCGGTGCGGTTGATGGTGAACTCAGGTGTTTCGGCACTGATTTTACCCTCCGTGACGGCCACTTTGGCAGGAATCGAGATAGGCTTGGTGACGCCCTTCAAGGTAAGGTTGCCATTCACTTTGTGCGTCGCACCATTGGCATCGCCGGTGAGTGGCTCCACACTCGTAATTTCAAAAGCGCCTGTCGGGTGGGTTCCCACTTCAAAGAAGTCGGTATCCTTCAGGTGGCTTTCCAGTTTGGCTTTCTTTCCTCCTTCTTGGTCAAGAACGGCGAGGGAGTTCATGTCGATGGTGAATTTGCCGCCCGTGATGTTGCCGTTGTCCACAAGGATTTCGCCGCCTTGGAGCTTGATGTTGCCGTTGTGCTGCGACCCAGTCGGCTTGAACCCAATCCAATCGATGACACTGTTCTGCGTATTCACTGCATGAGCGACACCGCTGGCTGGAGCAGCAGCGGCTTGTTGGGCAGTAGAATCAACAGTGGCCTCCGTGGTAGAAGTGGCTTCTGAAGCGGCATTGTTCTGGCAGGCAGCGAAAAGAACGGCCACAAATGCCAGAAATAGAATTGCTTGCTTTTTCATTAAAAGAATTAATGGTTGTGAAATGAATGATGTAGTGAAATGGGCTTTCATTAAAGCCCGCTCGATAACACCCATGCCTACAAATTGTTGAGCGAAATTTATCAAAGTCAGATTGGGGGTTCCGTGGCTAAATTTCATCTTATCAACAAGTTTGGCTGCGTTATGCCATATTGGTGTATTTTTCGCAAGCAAAAACCTGACTGAGCACTACCCAAACCGCTCCCACGAAAATTAGTGCCTATGAAAACGACCGTACTCCTGTTTTTCTTCAGCTTCGCAATGGCGGTGGCAGCCCTGTCACAGCAGTTTTCCTTTGGGTTTCAGGTAATCGGGCTTTCCGTTCATTTGAAAAAAAGCAAGCATCCACAGATTTTTAAGGGCAAAATCACGAAGGATGGCCGGGTGGTGGTCAATGGCGGCGTGCTGCTCACTGCCCGCTACCACGTGAACGACCACTGGGGCATTCAAGCATCGCAGGCACTCGTGGCCCACGACTGTTCGGGGCGCTTCCTCGGCATGACCCACACCGGGGTTTTCGGCAAAAAGAACGAACTCTGGGACTCCCCCAACAGCGTGGATGTGAGCTTCGGCCCCATGTTCTTTTACCGTCAAAGTTGGGCAATGCTGCCGGGCTACGTGGACGAGGGAATTTTCAAACTCACCGACAACCAGCGCTGGATGACCAAGTTCGTTTGGCATGGCGGCATGGTGTCGTGGCGGCACCGACTGGAGGCAGGCAGGTATTTTCAGTTGGACATGCTGCCCGGCTTCCCCGAATTGATTTCTGTTGGGCCAGGGATGTCTTTCCAGCGAGTGGGTAGCAATTGAGCTTAGTTGACCAGCAATTTCTCTGACCAACGCAAGCCGTCTTTCTCAATATTCAGGAAATAAACACCACTCGAAATCGCTATTGGCAAAGCTAGCTGGAGGGTTTGCCCCTCAGAAACAGCCTGAGTCGGCCATGTTTTCACGACCTGCCCAATTGAACTCACTAGCGTGAGGTTAGCATTTCCAGACGTGTTCATTTTTACAGAAACGAAATCCGAGGCGGGGTTGGCAAGCAGCTCAAAAGGCGGTTCGTGTTGCATCGTTTCCACTTCGGCATTGATGATGGCCATCACCCCACGCCGATATTCCAAGCCGCCACCAGTCTGGTAAATCAGGTGAAAAACACTGTCATCAAAAATAAGGTCGGGGTATCGCTGGTTGCCAGGAGCAGGCGCAACCTGACTGGGTTGGTAAGCGGATAAGCCTGTCGCACCGTTCGTTGAAAAGCGGAAAAGCAGTTCCCCAGCATTGGTACCAAACCCCGTTTCCTCCCAAACGACGCAGAGTGTGTCGGCACTTCCAGCAATGGATGGGAAGCTCTGCAAGCTGGTGCCGTTGGTGGCCGGAAAGTCAAATTGCCACCCAGTTTCCATCGTACCGCCGTGCAACGTGGAAGCGAAAATGCGACCCTGACCACTGGCCCCGCTCATCCAGACGGCAAGCAGGCTGTCGTTGCCGATTCTTTGCAATCTTGGCCCGCTGATGGGGCAGGCGCTAACCACCCAGTCGGTGGCATCCACATCGGTGGCAGTGTCGAAACTAGCCCCAGCATCGGTGCTGCGG
>CAYTZS010000194.1:0-10064 GCA_964442355.1 uncultured Saprospiraceae bacterium
TAAAACTTTGAAAACCAGCCTTTTACAAAGGTTCTAATCCAAACCTCACGTTAAAAGAAGCAGTTTACAGCAGCACAGCCGCTGTAAACTGCTTCTTTTAATTAGTCGTATTTAAACTCTGGAAACAGTACCGAATATTCCTGGTCAAACAAAATATTCTTCACCACTTTCCAGATATGATTGGCGCTCGGTGGGCAGCCAGGTATGAAATAATCAATATCCACGACCTCACTGCAAGCATACACCTTGTCCAAAATCTGTGGGATATCCTCGTGGTGCGGGATAATCACCGCCTCGTTTTCGCTGGTGAACGAATGCAAGTAGGCTTCCTCCAAGCATTCCCGGAGCGGAACCATGTTGCGCATGGCGGGCAGGCCGCCCCAGATGGAGCACTCGCCCACCGACACCAGCACGTCACATTTCTTGCGGAACTCCCGCAGCACCTCCACGTTCTCTGAATTGCAACAGCCGCCTTCAATCAAACCGACGTCCACTTTTTTGGTAAATTCCTTGATGTCCGTCAACGGCGACTTGTTGAACTCCACGAGATCCACCAAGTCAAGGATGCCAGTGTCCAAGTCGAGCATGGACATGTGGCAGCCAAAGCAGCCTGCCAACGAAACCGTGGCAATGACCTTTTTCTCGCCATTTTTTAGGGCGTGAACATCAGGGAAGACAACTGGAACCGTCTCCCCGTTTGCCAAATCACCGATGTCGTATTTGCGGGCGCCAAAGGGCCGGGCAAGGCTTTTGCCCCGCACCAGAATGGCCCCCGTCGGGCAGATGTGCATGGCATGGATGGCCTGTTCCTCCGTCAGCGTAGCCTCCTGTTCGTAGTCAATGGCGACCTCGGTGTCGTTGCCCCGGTTTGCGAAGCTGAACACCCGCTTGCCGTCCGTGGTCATCACCTCGTCCACGCAGCGGCGGCAGCGGATGCAGCGGTTATGCTCGATGACCATCCGCTTGGGGTTGTAGTCAATGATGCGGTCAACGAACAGGTGCGGGTAGCGGGCGACGTTGACGCCCAGTTGGTAGCCCATGCCCTGCAAGTCGCAGTCGCCGCTTTTTTCGCAGGCGGGGCAGAAGTGATTGCCTTCGGCAAACAGCATTTCCACCATTGCCTTGCGGGTGTCGTGCAGCGTGGGGTCGTCGTGAACGACCACATTCATGCCGTTGCGGGCGAGGGTGGTGCAGGATGCTTGGTGCCGCCCGTTGACCTCCACCGTGCAAACCCGGCAGGTGCCGAGTGGTGGGTCTATGTGCTCGTAATAGCACAGCGACGGCACATCCACACCTGCCTGCCGGATGGCGTTTATCAGCAGTGTGCCGTCCTCTACTTGGACTTCCCTGCCGTCAATCGTAATGTTAATCGGGTTTTTCATGGATGTATTTGATTGACATTTGAAGGTTCACTCCCCACCGCTTCCTCGTACTCCCGCACCGCCGCTTCCATGTCAAACCCCCGGTTCAAGCGGCTCCCCGACTTGTCCACTCGCTTGTCGAAGTATTCGGGAAACTTGTGGATGATGTCGATGATTGAATTGGGTGACATTTGCCCCAGGCCGCAGCGGCTGTTCTGCTTGATGGTGGTGCCCCAATCTTCGAGTTCCACCAAATCCCGCAACGAGCCGAGGCCCAATTGGAGTTTTTCCAGTTTGCGGTTCAGTATGAAATTGCCAGCCCTGCACGGGGTGCAGATGCCGCAACTTTCGTGCTTGAAGAAGTTGGAAAAATTGAGCAAAATTTTGAGCAGGTCACGGCTTTTGTCGAAGACCATGAACGAGCCACCGCAGAGCAGGTCTTCTTTGCAGAGGCGCCGATTGCGCTCCTTCATCGAAACGGCCACGCCGCTCGGCCCACCCACCTGCACGTAGTACGGGTCGTTTGCTTCGCAAAGCGCCAGCAAATCACCGAGGCGCATGCCCCACTCGATTTCAAAAATGCCGGGCTTGGCGCAATCGCCGCTGATGGAAATGAGCTTGGTGCCGGGAGAGTCCTTTGTACCAAGTTCCCGCATCTTTTCCGCTCCCGATTCGAGGATGCGAGCGGCTGTGGCGAAGGTTTCCACGTTGTTCACGAGGGTCGGTTTGCCAAGAAATCCCCGCTCGACCGGGAAGTAGCGGCGGGTTCGGGGTTCGCCCCGTTTGCCCTCCAGCGAGTTGAGCAGCGCCGTCTCTTCGCCGCAGACGTAGGCGCCTGCGCCAAGCTGCACCCGAATGTCGAAGGAGAAGGGTTGCTTGGCCGTGATATGGTCACCAAGCCAGCCTTTTTCCCGAAAATCTTCCAGTGTTCGCTCGATTTTTTCTTTGAGCCAGCGATATTCTGCCCGGAGGTAAATGATGCCCTCGGAAGCGCCTACGGCATAAGCGCCGAGTGCCATGCCTTCGATAACGAGGCCCGGCATGGTGTTCAGCAGCACCCGGTCCTTGAAGGTGCCTGGCTCGCCCTCATCGGCGTTGCAGACCACGAACTTGCGGTTACTCACGCTCTTTCGGCATGTTTCCCATTTGATGCCCGTCGGGAAAAAAGCACCGCCCATACCTATCAGTCCAGCGTCCTTGATTTGCTGAATGACTTCGGTTGGCTCCAAATCCTTTAGCTTTTGGAGGGAGCTTCCGGGCGTGTATTCTTTCAAAATGAACGTGCGTTCACCGGGCGTGTAGCGGATGTTGTTCTTGGGTTCGTCGCAGAGGGTGGCAGCCGGAGCGCCGCTTTTCAGCTTCGCAACGATGGTTTTTACCTTCTGCGGCGTCAGTTCGGTGACGGGGCAAAAGTCAATCAGCGCCGCCGGTTCCTGGTCGCTGAGGCCGATGCAGGAAGTCTCGTAAAATCCAAAACTGCCACTAGCGTCCACCTTGCCGAGCATTGCGCCAGTTTCCTTTTCAAACGCCTGACGCACCTCCTCAAAGCCGTTCAGCTCCGACACGATGCTGTTGTTCAAGTAAATCGTGTGCTTGCCAGACGGCTGGCGGTGGAAGAAATGGTAGAACGACACGACCCCCTCGATTTCTACGGCAGCGGTGTTGAACAGGGTAGCCAATTGTGCGATGTCGCTGTTGTCGAGGTAGCCTTTTACGTCGTGCATGGCCCAGATGGCATTGAGCAATTGCGGGCGGGCGAGACTGATGGGTTGCATAAAATGACTTTTGTTTCATGTCAAAAGTCAGGGAAATGGTGGAGCAATGGGATGATTTTCACCAAGAACAAAAGTGACAAAAAGCAGTGCTTCGTTATTGTTTGTTTCGCCCAATGCCTAAAAATTGGCGGCGATAAAAATAAAAGCGCTCAAAGGCTGCTCCTTTCTATTTGAAGAAACAGCCTTTGAAGCTCCACATTCAAGTCCTGCCTACTTTGCCATTCCCTGCGCATCCACCGAAGCGACAGCCACCATGTTCACGATGTTGTCCACTTCCGTGCCCTTCGGCAACAAGTGGATGGGCTTCGCCAAACCGATGATGAGCGGGCCAATCGAATGGGCACTGCTCATGTGCCGCACCAACCGCAGGCTGATGTTGGCAGCATCGAGGTTGGGGAAAATCAAGAGGTTGGGCTGGCGTCGGCGAAGGTTGGCAAAAGGGTAATGCTCTGCCAAGATTTCTGGATTGAATGCTACGTCGGGCTGTACGGGACCGTCCACCATCAGGTCGGGTCTGCGCTGCTGGACAAGCTCCACCGCCTCCCGCATTTTCTCCGTTTCTGGCGACCGTACCGAGCCAAAATTGGAAAATGACAACATGGCTATCCTCGGCTCAATCCGCATCCGCTCCATTTCCTCTGCCGCCATCAAGGTGATTTCCGCCAATTGCGCAGCGTCGGGATTGATGTTGACGGCGGCATCGGCAAAGACGTAGGTCTTGCGCTCGTGTTGGAGCATGTACATGCCCGCCACCAATTTGCCCGCCGCTTTCGTGCCGATGATTCGGAGGGCAGGCCGCAGCACGTCGGCATAATTGGCCGTCACGCCAGCCACCATGCCGTCGGCATGGCCCTGGTGTACCATCATTGTGCCGAAGTAGAAGTAGTTGTGCAGGTCAAAATCGGCTTGGCCCTGCGTCACGCCCTTGCGTTGGCGAAGTCGAAAATATTCATTGACGTACTCGCTTCGGTGCGGCCAGTTTTCGGGTTCGATGATTTCGATGCCTTCTGGATTGTGGTGCAGCTCCTCGAAGTGCTGCAACAGTTGTTGCTTGTTTTTTGCCAACAAAATGGGTTTGGCATAGCCTTCGTTCACAATCTCGCTGGCCGCCCAGATGATTTTTGGGTGGTCGGCTTCGGGCAGTACGATGCGCTTTGGCTCCTTCCTCGCCATGATGTAAATGTTGCGCATGAACTCCCTTGACCAGTCCACTTTCTCCCGAAGCGATTCCCGGTATTCATCCAAGTCAATATGCTTGCGGGCAACGCCACTGCGCATGGCCGCTTCTGCCACCGCCGACGACGCTGCGACCAGTACCCGGTGGTCGAATGGTTTGGGAATGATGTACTCCGGCCCAAAGCTGAGGCTCATGTCGTCGTAGGCACGTTTCACCGAGTCGGGCACTTCTTCCTTCGCCAAGTTCGCCAGTGCCTGCGCTGCCGCCAGTTTCATCTCCTCGTTGATGGCAGTCGCTTCCACATCCAGCGCTCCCCTGAAAATGAAGGGAAAACCGAGCACGTTGTTCACCTGATTGGGGTAGTCGCTGCGCCCCGTAGCCACGATGGCATCCGGGCGGGCCAGCTTGGCCACGGGGTAACTGACCTCTGGGTCGGGGTTCGCCATGGCGAAAATGATGGGCCGCTCGGCCATGGACTGCATCATTTCGGGTGTAAGGAGGTCTTTCATGGACACACCGCAGAAGACGTCGGCGCCTCGCATGGCATCCGCAAGGTCACGGGCTGCGGTCTTTCGGTAAAACTTCTGCTTGTAGGGATTCTTGTCATCGTCACCCCGGCCTTCCCAGAGCACGCCCTTGCTGTCGGTCATCAGGATGTTCTCCAATTTGACCCCTAGTTTGATGTAAAAATTAGCGCAAGCAATGCCAGCTGCACCCGCTCCGCTGAGTACCATTTTCACACTCCCGATGTCCTTGCCGACCAGTTCGAGGGCATTGAGCAGCGCCGCACCGGAAATGATGGCCGTGCCGTGCTGGTCGTCGTGGAAAACGGGGATGTCCAGCTCCCGCTTCAGTGTTTCTTCGATGTAAAAACACTCGGGCGCCTTGATGTCCTCCAAGTTGATGCCACCAAAAGTTGGGGCAATGTTCCTGACCGTGCGGATGACCTCGTCGGGGTCTTCCGTGTTCACCTCGATGTCGAACACGTCCACATCGGCGAAGCGCTTGAACAGCACGCCTTTGCCCTCCATCACGGGCTTGCCCGCCAGCGCACCGATGTTGCCCAAGCCGAGCACCGCCGTGCCATTGCTGATGACCGCCACGAGGTTCCCCTTGGCCGTGTAGCGCATGGCCAATGAGGGGTCTTTTTCGATTTCGAGGCACGGAATTGCTACGCCAGGCGTGTAGGCCAACGAGAGGTCGCCCTGCGTAACGCAAGGTTTGGTGGGCACGACTTCTATTTTTCCCCGACGGGGAAATTCATGGTAATGAAGCGCCGCTTTTCGCAGCCCTTCTTGTTTGGAATCCAGTTGTGACATGGCTAGTTTTTTTCAAAATTCGTTTCAAATGAAGGTGCAAAGTGGAGTTAAACGGGCGGAGTGAAGATGATTTTTAGCACCTCGTGAGGGTATTTTTGTCAAATTGCCAAAGCGGTGCTTTTTTAAAGCAAAAAAATGAGGCATGAAGCCAACTGTCACGCTCCATGCCCCATTTCTGGTTGGTTTCTACTATTTTCCAAACCCGTAGCTCACGCCGAGCAGCCAAACGTCGGTCGTCATATCGCTCGTGATTTCACTGCCGGGTACTTTGCCAAGCGGGTCTTCGGCGGTGATGAACATCGGGTTCATCATTTGCCCAGTCACAGCTTCGCCTAAGCCGTGGTGGTAAGCCAGATGGATGCTGAGGTTGTCGTTCACCATGTAGCTAAAACCACCCTGCACGGCATGTTTGATGACGGCTGGAGCAGCCGACGAGAAGAACACGTTGTCCTCCGTAATCGGGTTGGTGCTGTAAGTGTAACCAAGGCGGATGGGCAGTTTTTCCAACATTTTCAGCTGCAAGCCTGCGGCAACAACGCTCACGTTCTTCCAGCCAAACCCAGCGACTGCACCCGTTGGGAAGCCGTTCTCCCCGATGACCCAACCCGTTTGTTTGAAGCCGTCGGTGTTTTCGTAATTAATCAAACGGTAGTCTAAAGCAAGGTCAAATTTTTCGTGCGTGTAGGCTGCACCCGCTGTCAGGATGGCGGGGTAGTTGAGGTTGAAATTGGTAGTGGGCGCTTTCGAGCCGTCGAGGTAGTTGCCCTCGATTTCGAGGTCGTTGAAAAACTGGGCGCTCTTGTACGCCAACCCGAAGTTCATGCCCGACTCGAGGTGGAAAAACATGCCAACTTGTGCACCAATGCCCAACGCTGAAGCCTTCTCGCCGAGCGGATAACCGCTTTGGCCGGGCGCCGCAACGGGCACTGGTTCGATGAGCAGCGACGAATAATTGAACGTTGGCGCAAATCCGATTGAAAAACCATTCGTCACCTCAAAAGCAGCCGTTAGCCCAAGCTGCATCAGCTGGTAGTTGGAGTTCAGGTGCCCAAATCCTCCCATGTTTTGGGGGTACAGCAACGGGTTGGAGGCGTTCGGATTGAAATCGAGGTTGTCGGGCGTTGGGAGTTCCGTCGTGGCAGGGTAGTCCACCCCGAAGCCGCTGATGCCGAATGCGGACACACCAAAAGCAAACCTGCTGTCCGGTTTGGCGAAAATGGCACCCAAAGTAGGCAGTGGCGAAGCGCCCAGTTCGTCATCGGTGGTGCCTTGGATGGTGAGCATACCGCCCTGCCCGTCCGGCTGAAGGACTTTGGCATAAACCGATGGCGCTGCTGTGAAATAGGCAACGCTCAGTGCGATTTCGTTTCGGTCGAATGCCGTGATGGAAGCGGGGTTCCATTGCAGCGCCCCATTTACATCAATAGGCAGGGCAGTGCCTGCACCACCCATCGAAAAGTTGACGGCACCAGCACCCTGAAGCACGTGCCCGGTTTGGGCGAGGAGTGTAGCCGTGAATATCGTGAAAATGGAAATCAGCAGGTTTTTCATAATTCCGTTTTTAAAACCCGACAATTCGTCCGAAGAATGGCTGAGCCGTCGGATTTCGGTGAACAATCATTGAATGCTTTCCTTTTTAAAAGCGCTTCAAAATTGCTCAAAAACCTGCTTGTTCATTGGTGAGAAACATCACAGAAACGAGTTGACCACAATGGTGAATTTAATCATTTAAAACACTGACATTCAGCATATTGCAATCTAAATTCACTAAAACAAAAAACCGGAGCAGAAGGTGGTCGAAGAGCATACCTTCAACAGTTTCACCTTCCGTTCCGGACCTGAGATTCAGTGGCCATAGCGTGTAGCCAATTGGGGCTCACGCCATTGAATTCAGTGTTATTTATGTCCCTCTTTTTCAAAAACCTCTTCTTCAATAAACTTCCAGCCGCCGCCCATCGAGGAAATCTCTCCCCGGCCTTCCACGTAGTCGTGGTAGAAAACGAGGTAAACATGTATCATCGCAAACACGATGAAAAACCACATGGCGGCATGGTGCCAGTTGCGCAGCGCAAAGTCGTCGCCAAAAACGACGGTCGCCCACACGAAAAGGTCGGCGAACCACCAGTCGCTCATGGATGCGTACAGCCCGAAGCCCGTGATACATTGGAGCAAAAAGGCCAAAAACGTGAGGAAATAGATAAACCCTGCCAATGCGTTGTGCCCAACGGACAGGTGTTCTTTGTCTTTTTGCAGGAAAATATCAATCTTGATGACCTGCCACATCTCACTCCAAAATTTGCGGTTGGTGGGGATGAAGTTCTTCCAGTCCGCATACTTGTTGCCCACAAAACCCCAATACAACCGGAACAGGAAGTTGAAGAAAAACAGGTACGCCGCCACGAAGTGGATGAAGCGAATCCAACCAAAAAGGTACTGGTCGGATGCCTCTGCATTTGACAGAAAGGCTGGCGGATTGCCGATGAGGTAGCCCGTTGCGCAGAGCGCCACAATGACGAGTGCGTTCAGCCAGTGGTAGAAGCGCACGGGCAATTCCCATACGAAAACACGGCGGAGTTTGTGGGTAGCGGTATGCATGACTATTTAATTTGGGTTAGGAGGTTTAGCGGGTTTAAGAGGTTCAGAAACGCCCCCAACTAAACCCGCTAAACCCGCTAAACTTTCTAAACCTCAAACGACTTTCACCCTACTCACATGCTTCCCTTCCTCGTCATAAACATGCACCGAGCAAGCGAGGCACGGGTCGAACGAGTGGATGGTGCGCAGGATTTCAAGCGGCTGCTCTGGGTCGTGTACGGGCGTGTCCATCAGGGCTGCCTCATAGGCGGACTGATTACCGTTGGGGTCTCGTGGCGATGCGTTCCAAGTAGTCGGCACCACCAGTTGATAGTTCTTGATTTTCTGGTCTTCGATGACAATCCAGTGGGCCAGTGCGCCCCTTGGTGCCTCGGAGTAACCAACGCCCTGGCAGGTTTTCTCCCACTTGGCTGGGTTGAATTTCTCCATGTTGGCCATGCGGGTGTCGCCGTTTTTCAGGTTGTTGATGAGTTGGTCGTAAAACTCCAAGCCCCACTGCGCCACCAGCACACTTTCGAGGCCACGTGCTGCCGTGCGGCCAAGCGTGGAAAACAGTGCCGTCACGGGCACTTTCAGCTTCGCCAATGTGCTGTCCACCACCTCCTTGAAGTCTTCACGACCACGTGCGTAGCCGATGAGCACCCTCGCCAACGGGCCAACTTCAACGGCATTGCCCTTCCAGCGTGGTGTTTTCAGGAAGCTGTATTTTTCCTCAACGTTCAAATATTCATACGGCGGTTTTGGGCCGGTGTAGTTGATTTTTGATTCACCCTTCCAGGGGTGCAGGCCCACTTTGTCGTCGCCACCCTCGTAATCGTACCACGAGCGGTGGATGAACTCCTGCACCTCGCTGTCGTCCCGCACATCCACGTCCATCACCTTCGAGATGTCTTTGTTCAAAATGACGCCTGCTGGGAACTTCATGCTGGACTTGTCAGCAAAACCATTGGTCGGCAAATCGCCGTAGCTCATGAAATTGCCCAAGCCACCGCCGATGGCACCCCAATCGAGGTAGTACGGCGCAACCGCCAGCAGGTCGGGGATGTACACCTGCTCGACGAATTCCTTCGCATCCTGCAAAAGCTGATGCACGTATGCCAACCGCTCGGCATTGATGCCGCTCACGTCGTCCAAGCCGATGGCACAGGCCATGCCGCCCACGAGGTAGTTCGGGTGCGGGTTTTTGCCCCCAAAAATGGCGTGGATTTTCACCACTTCCTTCTGCCATTCCAGCGCTTCGAGGTAGTGCGCCACGCCAATCAGGTTCACCTCCGGCGGCAGTTTGTACGCCGGGTGTCCCCAGTAGCCGTTGGCGAAAATGCCCAACTGCCCGCTCTCGACGAACTTCGTCAGCCGTTTTTGCAAGTCGGAAAAATAGCCCGGCGAGCTTTTCGGATAGTTGGAAATGCTTTGGGCAATCTCCGAGGTTTTCTTCGGGTCGGCTTTCAGCGCAGAGACGATGTCCACCCAGTCGAGTGCATGCAAATGGTAAAAATGCACCACGTGGTCATGCAGGTATTGGGCGCAAAACATGATGTTGCGCACCAACTCCGCATTCGGCGGAATGGTGACGCCAGTAGCGTCTTCCACCGCCCGGCACGAGGCCAGTGAGTGTACAGAGGTACACACGCCGCAAACCCGCCCGACGAAGGCCCAAGCGTCACGTGGGTCACGCCCTTTTAGGATTTCTTCCAGCAGCCGCACCATCGTACCTGCGCTGTATGCGTCCGTGATTTTGCCGTTGTTGATTTCGGCTTCGATGCGAAGGTGGCCCTCAATGCGGGTGACGGGGTCCACTACGATGCGTTGTCCCATGATGATTTATTTGAGGTTTAGA
>CAYTZS010000195.1:0-10026 GCA_964442355.1 uncultured Saprospiraceae bacterium
TCTAAACTACTCTCAACTCTCCTCAACCTTATTCCTAAAATATCCACCGGTACCCAAACGCCAGCGTTACGCCGACGTGGATGACCATGATAATCAGCATAATCAGGGCAAATGGTAGATGCGCCACGTGCCAGTATTTGAACAACTTTTGCATGGTGGCCAGCCGTTCGATGCGGTTGTTGAGCGACAACTCGTTGTCTACCAACTTGGCGACTTTCCGAACGTCGGGACTGGCGAGGCCATTTTCCCGAAGGGTGGTTTTTACCTGACGAAGCGTCTTTTTGTCCTCCCAATATTTGTTGAACATGTCCGACAGCACGTTTGCACCAAATTTTTGGCGATTGACGTCAACGGCTGCCAACACCAACTGAAAGCTCTCTTCGTTCAGCCGATACGAACCTTTCAGAAGCTCGCCGAGGTTGGCTTTCATGCCTTTTACTTCGCTCAGGCTCAACTCCCGCCCCTCAATGGTGCGGGGGATCTGCACATAAATAAACCTGCCAATGATGCCGCTTGCCACCACCGCCACCATGCTCCAAAAGCTGACGGAAACGATGCCGCCAAACTTGAAAGCGGTGTGGAACAGAATCATCACTGGGCCAAGGCTACACAGGAAGATGTGAAACTCCAACCAGTGTTTTAAGCGGCCCAGACGGGCCAGCGAGCGGAATTTTTTGCGAGCTTGGTAGCCGAAAACCCCAATGATAATGAGCAGCGTACCAACGATACCCAACCCGTGCCCGAACGCTCCGCTCGGCTTAAACCAAGCGTGGTCGGGGTGGTAAAAGCGCTCTTCGATGGGCGTGGAATAGTACGAGATGCCCTTTATTAGCAAGAACAAGAAAACCAAGACTACAATGCTTGCCAGCGTGGTGACATAAATCCTGTGAGCCAGTCGGGTCATTATCCTAAACGATTTGAGGCGTAATATATCCGATTATCAAATAAAGAAAGGATGCCAATAATCACTGAGGATGCCGAACCGGGCAAAATACAGTCTGAACGGGCATTTTTATTTGCTAAAAAGCAAAATGGCCTACCTGACACTGTTGTCAGGTAGGCCACTCACATACATCTAGATAATCCCGAATCAGAGGTTTGAAGGAATGATTACCTTGTCCAAAACGTGGATAACGCCATTGGTGCCTTGCACATCGGTGAGTACCACCGTGGATACACCACCATTTGAGTCAGTCAGAGTAACCGTGCTACCGTTGATGTTTACCGTGAAGTTTTCGCCATTTACCGTTGCTACGGACATGCCGTTGGTCAGGTCGCCAGCAACCACATTGCCGCTAACCACGTGGTAAGTGAGCACCTTGGCCAATTGGTCGGCAGTGAGGGTAGCGGTCACATCAGCGATTTCGGCAAAAGCACTGTTCAGCGGTGCAAAAACCGTGAATGGGCCGTCGCCACTGAGTACGCTCACGAGGTCGCCAGAAGCAGCGCCCAATGCACCCACCAATGAGGTGAAATTGCTGTTGGCAGCGGCATGGCCAACTACATCGAGGGGCAGCAGCACGTTATCAATGACGTGTATTGTACCGTTGGTAGCGCTTACGTCGGCAGAAGTGACGTCGGCAGTACCGTTTACTTTCACCGCTGACCCTGTTTTTTCAATCAAAATTGTCAGTTGCTCGCCGTTCGGACCAGCTTCGGCAGCCGTAGAGGCGTAGGTCTGGCCAACTTGAAGGTCTGTTGACTTCACGGAGGCTCCCAACACGTGGTACAGCAACACATCCGTCAGCGTGGCTACATCTACGGTGTTTACGTCAATACCAGCAGCCGTGAAGGCAGCGTTGGTTGGTGCGAAAACCGTAAACGGGCCAGCACCTTCCAGTACGGAAGTTAGATTGGTGCGCTCCAAGGCGGTGAGCAGGTTGCTGAATTGGTCATCGTCAGCTACGATTTCAGCGATGGTCTGTGGTGCAGGTGTGTCGTTGTCGTCATCGCCACAAGCTACAAAGGTGGTGGCCACGAGGCCAAGCATTAGAAAGCTGAATAAGAAACTTAGTTTTTTCATTGTCACACATTTTTATGATTAGAAATTCGGAACAAGTTGGTTTTGTAAAACCGGACATGAAACAGGGATGGTTGGTTTTGGTTTTGATTTGTTTAAGATTTTTAAAAGAATAATTAAACAGCCTAGTGGGGATGCAATGGCGGTTCTGCCACACTGATGACCGTCTGACGACGTTTGGGAAAGCATGAAATTCGTTATAAGAAAATGTTTGTTAGCGACTTAACCCTAACCTCCTAAGCGAGATGTGAATTTGCTAAATGAAGAAAATGCAGACATTTATCACTATTCCAAACTGAAGCAAATCGCCCAGCCCATACACTCCATCAATGTCGCTCTTGACTTTGCAGTTAACTTTGTAGGCAAATTTTCTTAATGAATATGACGCCAAAGAAAATGAAATACGCTTGGGTCGGCAGTGCTTTTGCCTTTTTGCTGGCAACGAGCTGTTGCTGGTTGCCTCCGCTGGTTTTGATGGTTGGCGGGGCAGCAGGGCTGGCAGTATTTTCCAGTTGGTTTGATGTGGCGGCGCCCTGGCTAATGGCAGGAGGCATTGGCTTACTGGGCTGGTCGATTTTTATACAATGGAAAAAACGGCAAGCGACTAGGGTTTTGCTTGCTTCAGTCCTGACGTGTCCGTCGTGCGGTTTTTCAAAAAAAGAAACCATGCTGACTGATGCCTGCCAGTTTTTTTACGAATGCGAGCAATGCAAAACCCTGCTGCGACCCCAACCTGGTGATTGTTGTGTGTTTTGCAGCTACGGTTCGGTTAAGTGCCCGCCAATTCAAACTGGAAAGAATTGTTGTTGACTCAGCAATCTGATCAATTTGCCGTGCCCCCTTGCGAGCGCACCGTCAGGCAACTGCTTGGAGTAGCTGGTGATGAGAAGCATTAGAAATGCTTTCCCAGTTAATGAAAACTCCCCGAAAAGATTGCCGAGATACATTTATACCCTTGCCGCAATACCCACCCGACACTTTACCCACTCGTTTACCTTGAGTTCATTCACCATAAAATGAGCGATGTCTCCTGCATTGACCCAAAGTGGACCATCGGCCGGGTAGTCGAGGCGAAGGTTGTACTCCTCGGTGGGAGGTGCATCTTTGATTTCGGGCGGACAAAGGAAAGTCCAGTCAAGCGGAGAATGGGCGAGGTACTGCCAGGCTTCCTTGTGTTCCAATGCCACGGCCTTGAATGCAGCTGGATAACCGGGCGTCTCGTAGCGCAAGGTGTTTTCGTCGGCTTGCAGCACACCCGTGCTACCTACGGCGATGATGCGCTTTGGCCCGACCTTTTTCATGGATTCCACGATGGTTTTGACACCAAGTGAGCGGGTGCGGTCAGTGCCGTCAATGCCGCCGCCGAGGCAGGAGATGACGGCATCGGCTCCTTCGAGAGCATCTTCCACGTCGCCCCGGCTGAGCACGCCGCCCTTGAACAGTTCGAGTCGCTCCCGCTCGGTGCTGAGGACCTCAAAAACGTTGCGGCCAAAGGCCCGGACACTGTGCCCATGCGCCAGTGCCTCGTCAATAGTGCGCTTGCCGGTCGTGCCGGTTGCGCCAAAAATGGTGATTCTCATGGTTGAAGTTTAGAGGTTTAGGAGGTTTAGGAGGGTTTAGAAGGTTTAGTGCAGTGCGCAACTAAACTTTCTAAACCCTCCTAAACTTCAAGTATGGAACGTGACAATCTCCACGGGTGTACCCCACATGAAAATGGACATTTCGTCCACTTCTTGTACCGTCACCGTGACGGATTTGCCCGGTTTTTTGAGTTGTTCCGGCATGTTGACGGGACGCCATTCCTTGCCATGCTCGTCGATGATACCAAAAAAGCCAGTGCCGAGGTGTTGGTAGGTAACGGTGCCGTGGATGCGATGCGTTTTCATAATTTAGTGATTGGTGATTCGTGATTGGTGATTAGTGATTCGTGTGGTCTAAACAAATCACAAGTTAACCAATCACTTACTTGCCAGTTTTTCGATAGTCTCGTACAAATTCTCTATCAACTTGCTCTGTTGTTGAATCACTTTTGTGAGTTCTGCCATTTCGGTGCGCATAAGGTTTTGAAGGCTGGCCGGGGCTGGCAGGAACGGGCTGATTTTCGCCCGCACGTACCAGATTTCCCGCACGTCGCCGATGGGCACATTGAAGGGCTGATAAAACTCGTTGTCGGAGTGCAGCTCTAGGCAGCGGCCCGTGCGTATGCGGTTGTAGGTGCGCTTCACCACCACATCGCCCCGAGTGACGATGACGTACACGTAATTGTCCTTCAAGCTAGTTTCCCAGTAGCTAGGTTCCAAAAAGCTGCACACCACCTTGTCGCCCTCGAAAAGCGTGGGTTCCATGCTGTCGCCACTCACGTCGAAGGAGCGGTGCGTACCCGTCTTGTACTTGTAGTCGGGCAAGGTGTAGGTCGGCAGTTCTTCAAAGAAGATGGGGTCGAGCTGCTCCCCGGCATAGCCGGCCTGGGCTGGCACGGGCACATGTACGATGCGTTCCTCGTCGTCTCGGTCGGTGACGACGGTGAGGGTGCGGAAGCTCTTGTTTTCTTCGCCAGAGAGGAACATCGTGCCCTCGCCTGTGAACAGGTAAATGGGACTGATGCCGTACTCTTCCACGGCTTTGCGGAGCAGCTCGATGGTCACGTCACGGCGGCCTTTGAGTATTTCGCTGAGGCTTTGGGGCAGGTAGTCGAGCGTGAGGGCAAACATGCGGCTGGAGCGCACTTTGCCGTCTTCCCGGAGCTTGTTGTGGCAGTTGATGAAACGGTCAGTTATGATGCTGTTCATTTGAGTTGGCGGTTAGGCAGTAGCCAGTTAGCAGCGCCTGACTGCTAACTGGCTACTTACGGAGCGAATTTAAGGGCTTTGGTGACAAAGGCTGGAAAAATTGTTGCAAAAAGATGAAAGGCATTAAGCGTTTTTGCATAAACATTGCCCGTGAATGCTTGCTTAACTAATTGCAACCAAAAAGAAATGTTGTGTTTTCCTAAGACAGGGGCTTGGAGCGGAACGCCCAAGAAGCCCCCTTCTCCCGGCTGCGCAGCCAGGAGAGAGATTTTAGGTGCAAAAAATTGCGTTAGGGTCGAGCATTGATTAGGAATAATCGCCCCATGGGGGCGACATCTTTGTAGCCTTGATATTAACCTGACCCTCCGTTCCATCGGAACGGCATCTCATACAATTAGATACCGTTCCGATGGAACGGAGGCCGGAACGGTTTGATAATTTCTACAAAGATGCCGTTCCGATGGAACGGGATTTATGACTTTTTAGCGCTCGACCCTAGAGCAACTTTTCGCACCATTCTGGAAATGAGCATCAAGGGAAACTGTCAATTTATTTAGTTTGCTGCTTACTAAGGCAGAATAATCTTTTGCTTGAACCGTGCGATAAAAGTCTCATTGCCCACCGGAAAATAGACATCCAAGAACGGACAGGCATCGAGGCGGGGAACAACCACTTTGCCGCCCACTTTGTAGCTTGGCTCCAACGTGGTTTTGCGCAGCGAGTAATTTGCCCAAAAATCAATGGAAGGCGGCAACACGGGTGCTGGCAGCGGGGGTGCTACATAGGTGCTCACATAGGTGATATTGGTAAATGTACCTGCCCCATCGTTGTTGTTGTTGCTCCGGTTATCGCTGGTGGCAGCGACTGCGACTGCGGTGGTCACGGCGGCAACGCCCACTGCAACTGCCAAGTTTTTGGCAGCGGCCTCTTGCCGACTGATGTTTATTTTTTCATCCAACAGCTCTTGCTCTGGGTTGAAAGCCCTGTGGCTCATGTCCGAATCGGGGCATTTCACATAAATCCTTTCCGGGGCAACCAAGACATCTTCTTTGCCCCAATTGGTCACTTCTACATCAAAAACCAAGTTGTTCTTGGTGTAGGTATCAAAGTAAAATTGGGCATCGAGGCTGTCTTTTTGCTGCTTGATGAGCTGGCTTCCGTAGCTCCATTTGACATCGGGGTCGTCAGCCTCCATCTGCACGATGGAGCGGGGGGAGAAGCAGGAGGTCGCCGCAAAAGCGAGCAGAAACAGAAAAGCGAGTTGAGAAAGGGTTTTCATGATGTAGAATTTAGTTAGGAATGACCCAAAATTAGGCAGCGCTGGGTTCTCGCTCAAACGCCCTGCACTTAATTTAATGTTAAACAGTTGCTCAACGGCTTGAGTCGGCAGCACGACGCCCCGCTGGGTTTCCCAACTTTTCAAAACCCGCATTGTCCTTATCTTCGCCCCACAATGACCAGTGACTCCGATGACCATTGACTTTAATGCAAACTAACAATCATGAAAAAACTAATTCTTTCCCTATCCTTTCTACTTGTCACCCGCCTTGTCTTTGCCGTTGAGGGCATGTGGCTGCCGCTGCTGCTCGGCTTGCTGAACGAAACCGAGATGAAAAGCCTCGGCATGAAAATGAGCGCAGAGGACATCTACTCCGTCAACAAAGGCTCGCTCAAAGATGCCATCGTCCATTTCGGTGGAGGCTGCACAGCAGAGGTCATCAGCGGACAAGGGCTGCTGCTCACCAACCACCACTGCGGTTTTGGGCAAATACAGTCGCATTCCACGCTGGAGCACAACTACCTTGAAGACGGCTTTTGGGCGAAAACGCTCAAAGATGAGTTGCCAAACCCCGGCCTTACCGCCACGTTCATCTCCCGCATCGAGGACGTGACGACGGCGGCACTGGCTGGCGTCACCGACGACATGGACAAGAAAACCCGCCAAAGCGCCATTGACAAGAACCTCGATGCCATCAAAAAGGCAGCGAAAATGGAGACTTGGGAAGAGGCCATGATTCGTCCGTTTTTTGCTGGCAATCAATACTTTATGTTCATCACCGTCACCTACAAGGACGTGCGGCTGGTGGGCACGCCGCCATCGAGCATCGGCAAGTTTGGGGCAGATACGGACAACTGGGTTTGGCCCCGCCACACCGGCGATTTCTCCATCTTCCGCATTTATGCCGACAAGAACAACCGCCCTGCCGAGTACAGCGCTGAGAATGTGCCGCTGAAGCCCAAGCACTTCCTGCCCATCAGCCTCGACGGCGTTGCAGAAGGCGATTTCACGATGGTCTTTGGCTTTCCGGGCCGCACCAACGAGTACCTGCCGAGCTACGCCATCTCTCAAATCGCCAATGTGCTAGACCCCGCCCGCATAATGGTGCGGGACAAGACCCTCGCCATCTGGGACGGCGGTATGCGGGCCGATGCCCAAATCAAAATCCAATACGCCAGCAAGCAGGCCAGCCTCGCTAATGCTTGGAAGAAATGGAAGGGCGAAGTGCTTGGCCTCCGCAAGACGGGAGCCGTAAAAAAGAAGGAAAAATACGAGGCGGAGTTCCAAAAAATCGTGACGATTGACCCCAAGTTTGCGAAGTACCAAGGCTTGCTCAAGGAGTTTGAGCAACTGTACCGTGACATCACGCCCTACGCCGAGGCAAAAGCGTATTTTGATGAAATCTTGGGTGGCAACGTGGAGATTTTCAGGATGGCCAGCCGCTTTGTAGCCATGAACCGAGCCAATGACAAGAATGGCGAGGCAGGTTATTTTGATGAAAAAAAGAAGGTTCAGGATGGGCTTGCAGCGTTTTATAAGGACTACCGCCCGGAGATGGACCAGCGTGTGCTTGCAGCACAAATGGAGGTGTTGATAAAAAAACTGAGCAAGGAGTACCAGTCCGACCTACTAACCACCTTGCTCGCCAATGCTGGCGGCAGCTATGAAAAACTGGCAGCCGACCTTTTCAAAAACTCCTTCCTCACCAACGAAGCTGCGGCCAAGGCCGTGCTGGACAAATCGCTGGAGGAGGGCATGAAGGCCATTGTCGCTGACCCGGTCTGCCAATTGCTGAACAGCCTTCGGGATGTTTACAACGCCAAAGTCACCCCCAAGTACAACGAGTACAATGACCGCATCGAGACGTTGCAAGCCACCTATATGCGGGCGCAAATGGAGGTGTTCCCCAACAAGAAATTTTACCCCGATGCCAACTCGACCATGCGGGTAAGCTACGGCCAAGTGCAGGGCTACCAGCCGCAAGACGCTGTGGCCTACTCTCCACAGACCTACCTCGAAGGCGTGATGGAGAAGTACGTGCCCGGCGACTATGAGTTCGACGTGCCAGCCCGCCTCCGTGAGCTTTACGAGAAAAAGGACTACGGCCAATATGGCGAGAACGGCAAGCTGCCTGTTTGCTTCCTGGGCTCCAACCACACCACGGGCGGCAACTCCGGCAGCCCCGCCATTGATGCCCACGGCAACCTCATCGGCCTCAATTTCGACCGGGTTTGGGAAGGCACCATGAGCGACTACAACTACGACGTGAGCATCTGCCGCAACATCATGGTGGACACCCGCTACGTGCTGTTCATTGTGGACAAATACGCTGGTGCTACGAGGCTAATCCAGGAGATGAAGCTGGTGCATCCAAAGAAAAATCCGACTTCTGTGCCCAAAACGGAAAAGCAGACGAAGCCGCTTCGGGACAAAAAACAAAACAGCATCAAACCGCCAGTGAAAACGGAGGAATATTAAAATTCCAAGTGGCCGGGTGGTTGGTATGCCTAGCGCTCTGTCAATAAGTTTTTAGTTTCGACACTGAGCACACGAAGGAAGCACAGAGCAAACAGCACTTTAATTACAAACTATCCGTTCACCATCAACCATAAGCCATTGCCAATTGATGGCAGGTTCCTCCGGAATTTCCGCAAGGCACAACGGAATTTCCGGAGGGCTTCCGAACTTTCCGCAAGGTCTTAGGCCTAACCGAAAGCCGTTGAAACTGGCCGCAAGTTGTTGCGACGTGACCGTAAGCCGTTACAACGAGGCCGTAACAGCTTACGACGTGACCGTAAGCCATTACGACGAGGCCGCAAGGGCTTTCGGTGAGGCCGTAAGCCCTTACGACGTGACCGTAAGCCATTGCGGCGAGGCCGTAACGGCATTCGGCGAGGCCGTAAGCCCTTGCGACGTGACCGAAAGCCGTTACGACGAGGTCGAAAGCCTTTTTTGACTTTGAAAGGCGCTTTCTATCATTTTTCAACTTAGAAATGCGGGTAGATGTAATTGATTTGCGAATAATGGTCGATGTACCAATCCACGGAAGTTGAATAAATATGCATAAACAAATACCCATACAGACTTTGCATTTGTTTCCTGTGCTAAACAACATGCTTATTGAACTTTTAAGCTCAATAACTGATGAAGAATGGAATGCCCAGACGGTTGCAAAGCTTTGGACAGTAAAGGACGTCTCTTCTCACCTGCTTGATACAAATTTGAGAACCCTATCCATTTCAAGGGATGGCTATTATGGAGAAAAACCTGAAAACATTAACTCCAATCAAGACCTTGTCGCATTTCTCAACAACCTAAACATGAGCTGGACGAGCGCTACCAAGCGGCTTAGTCCCAAGATTTTGACTTTCCTACTAGAAGCAACTGGCAAACAATATATCGAACATCTTGGCACGCTTGACCCATTTGATGATGCCGTGTTTTCGGTTGCTTGGGCAGGACAAGCAACTTCACCCAATTGGTTTCATATTGCCAGGGAATACACTGAAAAGTTTTTGCACCAACAACAAATCAGGGATGCAGTAGGCAAGCAAGGGCTTTTAACAAAGGAATTATACTATCCATTTCTTGACACTTTTATGTACGCATTGCCATATACCTATAAAAACGTATCGGCAGACAATGGCACAATTGTCAGTTTAATAGTGACCACTGAAATCGGTGGGCAATGGAATATTGTCAAGAATGAAGATGGTTGGGATTTAAGTAAAACAACTGATAGGGAGGCAAATGCCATCGTAAAAATTGACCCCAATACTGTTTGGAAACTGTTTTCAAAAAGTATCACAGCTGCGCAAGTAATGCAACAAGTGGAAATAATAGGCGATGAACAATTAGGCCGCCACGCTTTGCAAATGGTATCTGTGATGGCTTAAGATAAAAACCATGAGTCATCCCGGATTTTTCAGGGTGCAGCA
>CAYTZS010000196.1:0-9894 GCA_964442355.1 uncultured Saprospiraceae bacterium
TGCGGTCGTGACCCCGCCTGGAATCGAACCAGGGGCCATCTGCTTAGAAGGCAGATGCTCTATCCGCTGAGCTACGGGGCCAATTTGGTAAAGAACTTTTGTGGCGGCAAATGTAGCTGTTTTTAGCAAAATTGCCTCTGCCATGCCCAAACTGCATTTTGCTGGGGCAATGTTCCCGAATTTACCAAAATTCCTACCTTGCCCAATATTCAATCCTTCAATCCTTTAGAAGATGAGCGTAAAAATCGAGGAAAGCTGGAGGGCTGTGCTGGCCACTGAGTTCGAACAGCCCTATTTTCAGGCCATCACCGCATTTTTAAGGAAAGAATTAGCGGCAGGAAAGACCATTTTTCCTCCGGGGCCGCTGATTTTCAACGCCTTCAATACCACACCATTTGACAAGGTGAAAGTCGTTATCCTGGGGCAAGACCCCTACATCAAGCCGGGCGAAGCGATGGGGTTGTCTTTCTCCGTGCCAAAAGGCGTCGCTATTCCGCCGTCGCTCCGCAACATCTACAAAGAACTCGAAGAAGACCTCGGCTGCACCGTCCCAAAGCACGGCGACTTGACCCATTGGGCCGAGCAGGGCGTCTTCCTCCTCAACGCCGCCCTGACCGTGGAGCAGGGCACTTCGAACTCCCACGCCAAAATCGGCTGGCACACTTTCACCGATGCCGTCATCCGAAAGCTCTCCGAGGGCCGTGACGGGCTGGTGTTCATGCTCTGGGGCAATTTTGCGAAGCAAAAAGCCGCATTGATTGACCCCTTCAAGCACCTCGTGTTGGAGGCGGCCCACCCTTCCCCACTCGCTGGCGGTGCCTTCAACGGTTGCCAGCATTTTAGCAAAGCCAACGAGTTTTTGGAAAATACAGGGCAGGAGGCCATCAAGTGGTGCCTTTAAAGGTATGGAGGTTTGAGGTATGTCAGGACATCCTAGGAATATACCTTCATACCTCCCATACCTCAAACCTCCAAATTCCCATCCTGCATCTCCACGGTTCGGTCGCTCATGGCGGCCAGCTCCATGTTGTGGGTGACGATGAGGAAAGTCTGGTTGAAGTCTTTTCGAAGCTGCAAAATAAGTTGGTGAAGCTCTTGGGAAGAAGCCGTATCGAGGTTGCCGGTGGGTTCATCGGCAAAAATGACCGAGGGCTGGTTCATCAACGCTCGGGCAACTGCCACCCGCTGTTGCTCGCCGCCAGAGAGCTGGGTGGGTTTGTGGGTGAGGCGGGCCGATAGGCCGAGGTAGCCGAGCAGTTCCTTGGCACGTGCCTGCGCCGCTACTTCGGAAGTGCCTTTGATAAAAGCGGGAATACAGACATTCTCCAACGCTGTGAACTCTGGCAACAGGTGGTGAAACTGAAATACAAAGCCAATCCTGGTGTTTCGGAACTTGGCCAACTCGTTGTTGGTCAAGGAGTTGACGTTGACACCATCGAACACGACCTCGCCTTGGTCGGCACGGTCGAGGGTGCCGAGAATGTGCAGCAGGGTGCTTTTGCCCGCCCCAGACTTGCCAACGATGCTGACGATTTCACCCGTTTTTATTTCGAGGTCAACGCCTTTGAGCACCCGTAGGTCGCCGTAAGATTTGTGGATGTTTGTGGCTTTAATCATTGAATAAAAACAGGACTTTCGGTGCAGATTGTAAAGTGTTTGAACGGTGGCAAAAGTAGCACAATAAAAAAGAGCGATGGCAAAACCTGCCTCGCTCTTGTAAGAAATCACCCGACTGTTATTATGAAGGCTAAAACCACCTTCACAGTAAAAAAGATTGTACTACCATTTATTCTTAAACCATTTAACCCAGAGACTAAAACTTGCCAGGTCAATTTCCCAATAAAAATTATGCCTTTTTATAAACTTTGAAGAATAGTTGTACTCCAAAGTCTAGTCAATTGTCTGTTTATTTCGATTGGCAAATTAACGCTCTTTTGACTTGAACTGGAAAGCTTTTTTTAAGAAAATTTTAAGAAAAACTAAAAATAGCCCAATTAGCCAAAGCTGTCACAAAAGAAAACAGTCCATCCGATTGGCAGAATCAGGCCGCACTCCGAATTTTCTTCTATTTTGGCGGCCAATACAAAACGGAAAAACATGGTTGACCAGCTCAAGAAAATTCCGCTGACTTTCTCCCAAATCATCAACATGAACGTTGGGTTTTTTGGGATTCAGTACAGCTTCGGCCTACAGCAGAGCGCCGTCACGCCCATCTACGACATGTTGGGTGCTTCTCCAGAAGACATCCCGTTACTCAACTTGGCTGGGCCGATGACCGGGCTTTTGATACAACCCATCATCGGGGCGCTTAGCGACAAAACTTGGAGCCCTAAATGGGGGCGACGCAAGCCCTACTTTTTGGTAGGTGCGCTGATGTGCAGCATTTGCCTGTTTGCCTACCCGTTCAGCAGTTCACTTTGGATGGCCGCTGGCCTGCTTTGGATACTTGACGCAGGCAACAACACGGCCATGGAGCCTTATCGGGCCTTCATTGCAGACAAGCTGGTTGACGAACAAAAAGGGATGGGTTTTCAAGCACAAAGTTTCTTCACTGGCTTGGGGCAGACCCTTGCCAATGTCTCGCTTTTCGTCTTCCCCATGCTGCTGGTCGGCACAACTGGTTCGCTGCCGACTTGGGTGTACGGTTCATTTTTCTTGGGCGCCGTTTGTTCCATTGCATCGGTCTGGTGGAGTATGCGCACTACGCCTGAAATTCCACCAACGCCAGAGGAGTTGAAGGAAATCAGGAAAACACCTTTCAATGTCTGGTTGCCTTTCAAAGAAGTGCCCGCCGCCATTCGAGACATGCCCAAGGTCATGTGGCAATTGGCGTTGGTGTATCTTTTCCAGTGGTATGCCCTGTTCTGCTACTGGCAAAACTCCTCCAAAAGCGTTGCCCTCTCGGTTTGGAATGCAACGCCAAAAAGCGACCCCAAGCTTTACGAAGAGGCGGTCAGTTGGACCGGCTTGGTCAACGGCTGGTACAACATCGTCACCTTCCTAACGGCCTTTGCGCTAGCTTGGTTTGCGAAGAAATACCTCGCAAAACACGTCCATACCGTTTGCCTAATTTTGGCTGGCATTGGCTTCCTTGCCTTTCCGCATATTGGAAATAAGTACCTGCTTTTTGTGGCCATTTCGGGTTTCGGCATCGGTTGGGCCAGCATGATGGGCATACCCTACCTCATGGTCGTCATGGACATCCCAAAGGAGCGTTATGGCGTGTACATGGGCATAATCAACATGATGATTGTCGTGCCCATGTTGATTCAAACCTTGACTTTTGGTTTTGTACTCAAAAATATCCTCGGAAATGACCCCCGAAACGCCATCACTTTCGCAGGGGTGTTATTGCTAATCGCCGCTTTGCTCACCCAACGAATACAAGAGCACCGAAAACTGGGCGACAGCGTGGCAATACAGGGAGGTAGTGGGCATTGAGGAATCAGAAATCGAAGCTTTACGGAAGTTATTTGGATGAAAGGATGGACTAACATTGCATTGCTGACTGCTATTTGGCTGCTTGCCATCCTGCTCGTCAATCCAATTGGAGACTTCCCGCTCAACGACGACTTTGCCTACGGTCGCAACGTGCTCAACCTGCTCGAAACTGGAAAACTGCGCCTCGATGAATGGTACTCGATGACCCTCCTAACGCAGCTTTTCTGGGGTACGGCCTTCTGCAAGATGTTCGGGGTTTCGTTCACGGTGCTGCGCATCTCCACATTGGTATTGGCCTATTTGGGGACAGTGGCTACCTACTTGCTCTGTCGGGAACTTAGCCAAAACAAACAGGTGTCCTTCTTCGCTGCAGTGGTTACGGCCTTCAACCCGCTGTTTTTTTCCTTGTCGTTCACCTACATGACCGACGTACCGTTCTTTGCCTTCGGTGTTTTCTCCACGCTTTTTTTTGCAAAAGCACTGAACGGCAAGGGCAATAGTTGGTTGGTTTTGGGCAGTGTTTTCGCCGTAGCGGCCACCTTTACCCGACAACTTGGGCTGATGTTGCCGCTCTCCTTCGCTGTGGCCTGGCTTTTCCGAGCGGGCCTTCGACCCAAAGAACTGCTACGGGCAACGCTCCCGTTTTTGCTCACGCTCTGCTTGTTTTTGCTTTACTCCAACTGGCTGAAAAGCTCGCAGGGCAGCGTGCCGGACGGCTATGGCGACTTCGAGCGGTTGCTCCAGTGGTTCAGTTGGGGAAAACTAGCTGCTGCCCCACTGCGATTGGGGGTGATATCGGTGTACCTCGGCCTGTTTTTGCTACCGATGGCGGTGCTGCTCACAGCGTGGAGAGTGCTTTTTTGTCAATTAAAAAACTGGACAGCTTGGCTGGGTGCAGCGCTCATCGTGGCAACGGTGCTTGTGGCCTGGGAAAAGCTGCCCTGGGGCAACATGGCCTACAATTTTGGGGTAGGGCCAAAACTGCTGAAAGACGGCTACTTCTTACTCAATATCCGGCCAACAGCACCGGATTGGGCAATCAACTGCCTGAAAATCATTGGGCTAGGTGGCGCACTAGTCCTGTTTTTTTTGGTAAAAAAGCGGTTTACGACAAATTTCAGCAATGCTAAGCCAGTGGCCGTTCATGCCATCGCCAACTTGGTCATTTACGGTGGCTACCTCATGGTTGACCTGCACTGCTTCGACCGCTACTTCTTCCAGGTGCTTCCTTTTTTGTTGATTTTGCTGGTGCCTGAACAGCCACTTTTCCCCAAAAAAGTAGCCATCGCTGCTTCGGTGGTCACACTGGCAATCATGTCAGCCGCCTCCATCGCCACCACCCACGACTACCTAGCTTGGAACCGGGCACGTTGGCAAGCCCTCGATTATTTGACGAAGGAAAAAAACATCGCCCCCAACCGGATTGATGGCGGCTTTGAGTTCAATGGCTGGCACAAACCCGGCCCTCGTGACCCTGGCAACGGCAAAAGCTGGTGGTGGGTGGACAAAGACGAGTACGTCGTAGCCTTCGGAGACTTGGGGTCATATAAAAAAGAACGAGGATTTCCATTTCAGCGGTGGTTGCCACCAGGAGTGGACAGCGTTTTTGTGCTGAAGCATGATTGACGTGGGTTAGCAAATTACTCCGCTTGCGCTTTTTCGTTTTTCAAAATTGTTACTTTCGCCCACATGTTGAACATCCGTCGAATCGTACCCGTGCTGCTGGGATTGTTCCTGCTTGCCGCTTGCACCAACAACGAGCAAACCAAACCATTTGGGGCCACTCTCAGGGCTACCCCTCCCCCACTCGACCCGGTGATGGAAGAGTTTATCAAGGACTACCACGGCTTTTTCCACGATTCCATGATTTTGTCGGGTACGCCAGGGGCGGCACTCGTGATTGTGAAAGACAGCCAAGTTGTGTTCATCAAAGGCTACGGAGTGCGGGCAGAGGGCAGCTTGACGCCCGTTGACGAGCACACCATTTTTAGGATTGGCTCACTCTCGAAGGGGTTTGCGGGCGTCCTTGCTGGACTTTTGGTGGACGAAGGCAAGCTCTCGTGGTACGAAAAAGTGCAAACCTACCTACCCGATTTCAACTTGAAAGACCCCGAGCAGGCGCAACGGCTCGAAATACGGCATGTGCTCTCGCAAACGACGGGGCTTCCGTACCATTCGTTTTCCAACCTGATTGAGCGGGGTTTTGACTTGAGCTACGTGATGTCTCAATTCCCGCTGGCACGCTTGGCGGGCAAAGAAGGCGAGTATTTCAGCTACCAAAATGCTGCTTTTAGCCTCATCGAGCCTATCATTCTGTCAGCAACTGGCAAGGCGTACAACGAGCTTTTGGTGGAAAAAATCTTCCAACCGTTGGGCATGAACTCGGCTACTTGCGATTACGAAGGCATCGTGAACAGCCAAAACCACGCACTGCCTCACCGCTACCGAGGTGGTGGCTGGGTGGCCGACTCCATCACGCACCGATACTACAATTACCCCGCCGCCGGGGGCATCAACGCCAGCATCTCCGACATGGGCGAGTGGCTAAAGGCAATGCTTGGCCACAAGCCAACCACAATCCCAACCGATGTGTTGGATGACGTGTTCAGGCCCGTCATCGCTACTGGGCTGGAACGGCCAGTCCTGCGGGGCTTTATTGACCGGGACTCGGCATACTACGCCAAGGGCTGGCGCATCCTCGAACATGGCACCGACAAGCTGGTTTACCACGCCGGTTTTGTCAACAATTTTCACAGTGAAATCGCCTTCAACCGCCGTGATGGCATCGGCATCTGCGTATTGTTCAATGCGCCCTCACCGCTGGCGGGCAGGTGCATCGCTGGATTTTTCAGAAGGTGGGAGAAGGTGCGGGCGCAAATGAAACCAACGCCCACCACACACTCTTAACTCGTTGAAAACCAACCCATTCGACAATATTACTCCCCCACTCCGTACATCAAATCCTTTAACCTCGACCCCTGTATCTCCGGTAGGTTGTAGGTATTTTGGAACTTTTCGATGGTGAGGCTGATGTCTTTTTTCAGGTCATCAAATGAATGGGGTAGCTGCGCTTGGCAAGCTTCTTCGTTTTGGTAATTGTTGACGATGCTGTCAAATTTCCGGTAATACTGCATGCCTTGCCCAATGAAATCGCTGTATTTGATGATGAAATCTGCTACCCGCTGGGTCGCAAATTCGATGTTCACGAGATCCCTGCTGAGGGCAATGACCGGCCCACCATCACCCACCAAGCCGCCCTCGATAGCCTCCATTTTTTCGTCCAATTTTGAAAAAAGTGTTTCCCAATCGTCGGTCTTGCGGCAGTCCTCCAACGGGACTTGGTATCCCGCCGCCCGGGCGTAGTCCGTAAACAGGCGCTGGCAATCCACTTTCAGCGATTGGTTGGCATTTTTCAAAAATTCGGTCTCGTTGCGGATGGTGGCCAGCTCGGCGTTCATCCTGACCGTGAAATCGAGGATGCAAGCGATTTTGCCTGCTTCTTCTTCCTTGACCTCTTGGCTGCTCTCCCCCAACAGCAGCGATACCAGCGTGAAGGTGCCAGCCACAATGGGGTTAGACTCCAACAGGGTAGGCAGTTTCATGGAGTATCGCCGGTTTTTGCTTTTCTCCAGCGACTCCTTTGCCTTCTCAAACTCCGGGTAGGAATGAGGATTTGACAACATACCAATGTTCTGGTAAGTGTGCAGTCCTGTGAAGTGGTGGTCGAGGCCCAGTATTTTTTCGTACATTACCCTGATGAGGTCAACGCCCTTTCGGTAGCGTATTTTCAGCAAAGTGACATCCGACTGTGCTTCGAGCAGGTCAAGCGCTTCCATCAGCTGCATTTTTTCGAGCAAAGCTTTTTGGTGTCGCCTGCGGCTAGCGCCCGCTGTCAACTGATGGTTCACCGCCGCCAGTTTGGCGGTGATTTGTGCATGTTCTCTTCGGAAAGCAGCAGTAGCCTGGCAAGCCTCAGTTTGTAAATCTAGGAGTATCTGCTCAAAAGCAGCAGAATCGGAAGGGGAACCTGCATAGGCCGAAATGGCAAGCAATAGCCCAGCAGGCACCATGAGTAGTGCAACAGCATTTTTCATAACGACATAGTTTTAAATCAATGAAATAAGACGGTGTAAAGCTGTTCGATAAGCTGACAATTACTGGTCTTGGAACTTTTTACCTAAAACTTTGGAAGGAACCTGTCAGGATGTGAATCGCAGAAGTTTAACACCACAAAGACACGCAAACGTTCTGCTACCCCAATCCTGTTTAGTCAATCAGCACCCAATTGACGCGTGGCTGACCAATGATGGTAACGACGATGGCTAGAAAAAGCAACAGCTGGCCCTTGTGATTTTTTGGGATGCGGTGGCTGAGGTCAATAAGATTTCATTTGCAAACCATTCAAGCGAGGCTACATTTGCGGAAAAAAATTGTCAGCATGAGATACTTCCTAACCGGTGCAACTGGCTTTGCTGGTGGCTACCTCGCCAAACTCCTCCGAGAGGAGGGCCACGAAGTAGTTGCCTTGGTGCGCAACCCTGCCAAGGCAGTTGAATTAACTGCCATTGGCTGCACACTCGCACAAGGCGACGTAACGGACAAGGGCTCCATGCGCTCCGCCATGTCTGGCTGCGACGGGGTATTCCATGTGGCAGGTTGGTACAAAATAGGCGCACGCCGCAAGCAAAGGCAAGAAGGTACACGCATCAATGTGGATGGCACCCGAAACGTACTGGAACTGATGCAGGAATTGGGCATCAAAAAGGGAGTTTACACCAGTTCACTTGCCGTCAACTCTGACACCAAGGGCCAAATGATGGATGAGAACTACCAATTCGAAGGCAAGCACCTCAGCCATTACGACTACACCAAAGCCGAGGCACACAAGATTGCACTGGATTTCATTAAAAAAGGGTTGCCGTTGGTGGTGGTTATGCCTGGCCTTATCTATGGCCCCGGCGACACGAGCAGTGTTCGCACCACTCTAATCCAATATTTGAAGGGGAAATTGCCGATGATACCTCGAAAAACGGCTTTTTGTTGGTCGCATGTCGAGGACATAGCCAAAGCGCATTATGCAGCCATGACAAAGGGCAGGCCAGGGGAAAAATATATCATTGCAGGCCAGCCCCACTCGCTCGTGGATGCCTTGGGCATCGCCCACCGGATTTCGGGCAAGCGCCAGCCCCGTGCCGTCAACCCTAGCGTGATGAGCTTTTTGTCGAAATTGATGTCGGTGTTCGAGGTTATTATTCCTCTGCCACCGGACTACACCTCCGAGAACCTGCGGATAATGGCAGGCACTACTTATTTAGGTGACAATTCGAAGGCGAAGGCTGAACTTGACTATGCTCCGAGGCCACTCAGCGCAGGTATGTCGTCCACGCTTTGGAATGAGATGCGGCTGCTAGGGATGACAAGGAACTAGAATACAACTTATCGGCATACCCATTTTTAAATAGGTTCAGCATCGAGCAACACGTAAGTCATCTGGTTGAGGTTGGACCGGTTCATTTGCAGGATACCCTTGAAAGTTCGGCGCTCGTCGAGCTTGTAGCGCTTGAGCGCAGTCGGTTTCAACCGCAGTTCGATGACAGTTTCAGGCCCTGCCCCTCCACAGAAAAAGCAGGTTGCATTGGGGTTTCTGGACAGCACGTAGGTGACGCCCATGCCATCGAGCGGAATGATGTAGCCTGTGATTTTCACCTCCTTCCCCTGCAAGGGCAGCAGCCACCGACCAAAGGTGGCCTCATCATAATTGATGCCGGTTTCTTCCGAGAATTTCTGCGTGAATTTCACATCGGCGAGGGTGTTCCAGTCAATCGTGGACTGGGATTTCGAAGCGAGACTCGCCATGGAAAGAAGGCTTAGCATCAATATCTTTCTATGCATCTTCAAAAGGAAAGTTTACGGTATTAATTGATGAAAACGCTGTTTTACAAACTCTATACCCCATCGCCACATAATGCAGCGATGGGGTATGGAAACTGTTTTGGACAGAAACTCAAAACCATTCTCCCAAAAAAGTTGACTGGTCGTTTACAGTCTATTGTCGTTCACCATGTCGAGCAGTTCGTCCCGGTAGTTCTTGCCGATGGGAAGGTGCTTGGGTTGGCCTTTTTCCATCACCTCCACCATGTTGCCTACAATGGCTTCGACCTTGCCGATGTTAACGATGTACGAGCGGTGAATTCGACGGAAAATCTTGGATGGCAATTTATCTTCCAAGCTCTTCATCGTTTGCAGGGTGATGACCCTACCCTTCTCTGTGCGGATGATGACGTAGTCTTTCAACCCCTCGATGTAAAGCACTTCCGAGAAGTTCACTTTCACAAACTTTTTGTCTGCCTTCACGAAGATGAAATCGTCGGCGTCGCCAATTTCCACGTGCGAGGCACTTTCCTTGCGGCGCAGTTCGATGCGCTACGCGCTGCGCCGCGTCCGGCGGTGGCG
>CAYTZS010000197.1:0-9814 GCA_964442355.1 uncultured Saprospiraceae bacterium
TCCCGTTGCGGCGATACACACCTTGGAATGCGATTTCCTTATCCGTGCTTTTGTCGTGGTCCTTCAAGCCGTAGGGCGGGTCGGTGAAGTAGATGTTGCCGTTTTTGTCAAAAACCAAGTCGTTTGGGCTGTTAAAACGCTTGCCATTCCAGCGGTCGGCGAGGGTTTCAAAGCTGGGCGTGGGGGTATTGATGGGAGCCGTCATCAACGCCACCCGACGGTCGCCATGCTGGCAAATGACGAGGTTGCCAGCCCTATCCAGCGCAAGGCCATTGCCGCCTGGCTCGGTACTCGTCGTCTTTTCGCCTGTGAAACCGGAGGGGGTGAGGTACAGACTGGCACCTTCACCTTCTTTCCATTTGAAAATCTTGTTTTCTGGCACATCGGTGAACAGCAGATAGCTGCCGTTGGTTACCCACACTGGGCCTTCTGACCAAGTGTAGCCATCGGCCAGTACCTCGATTTGTGCATCGGGGGCGATGATGGAATCCAGTTCGGGCGACAGTCGCTCGACTTTGCCGATACTCTTAGGAAGCACCTCAGCAGCAGGAGACTGCTCATTGGTAGAATTTTCTCCGCAGGAGAAAAGGAGGAATAAAGGAAGAAAAAGTTGGTATTTCATATTTTCGATATTTTTTGCCAAAGTAAGGAGTCATGGACAATTCTTTGAATAATCTCAGTTCTCGACTGTGTTCTCCGAATCAGTGAGCCAAAAACAAACCCGAAACCTATCTTTGCCCACCAAACTTCCATTCTTAAAGGGAAGTTCATCGAAATGACTTACAAATACGACCTCCGAGGCGTCAGCGCCACCAAAGACGAAGTTCACGCTGCCATCAAGCACATGGACAAGGGCCTTTTCCCAATGGCCTTCTGCAAAGTGCTGCCCGATGTGGTGGGCGGCAGCGACGAGCATTGCAACATCATGCATGCCGACACGGCCGGCACAAAAACCAGCCTCGCTTACCTTTACTGGAAGGAGACAGGCGACCTCTCGGTGTGGCGGGGCATCGCCCAAGATGCGCTCGTGATGAACCTCGACGACATGGCCTGCGTGGGCTGCACCGACCGCATCCTCGTTTCATCTACCATTGGCAGAAACAAGAACCTGATACCTGGGGAGGTCATCGCAGCCATCATCCAAGCCGCCGTTGATTTTGCTACGCAAATGGCCGACCACGGCATCGGACTGCATCTCGCTGGTGGTGAAACGGCGGACGTGGGAGACATCGTTCGCACGATTGACGTCGGTTACACAACCTTTGCCCGGATGCATCGCAACGATTTGATTGTCAATGATATACAAGCAGGCGACATCATCGTCGGAATGGCGAGCCACGGCCAAGCCAGCTACGAAAGCGAGTACAACGGTGGCATGGGCAGCAATGGCCTGACGAGTGCTCGCCACGATGTTTTTTCCAAGATTTATGCGGAAAAATACCCTGACAGCTTCGACTCAAACACACCCGCCGAGGTCATCTACACGGGTTCAAAGCGGCTGACGGACACGGTGGAAATCAAAGGCCAACACATCTCTGTTGGGAAGTTGGTGCTCTCCCCTACCCGCACCTACTTGCCTGTAATTCAGCGGGCGCTGAACGAGTTCAGCGGAGAAAGCCGCAAGCTCATTCATGGCCTCATCCACTGCTCTGGCGGCGGCCAAACGAAGGTGAAGCACTTCTTGAAAAACAAGCGGGTGGTGAAAGACAATTTGATGCCGGTTCCACCGCTTTTTGACCTCATCCAAAAGGAGTCGGGCACAGGCTGGCGGGAGATGTACCAAGTGTTCAACATGGGCCAAAGGCTGGAGTTTTACGTGAACGAAAAAGACGCCCAGACGCTGGTGGACATTGGCCGTTCATTCAACATTGACACGCAAGTAGTTGGTTATGTGGAAGATATGCAGGGTGAGCAGGTGCGGGTGGAGAGCCCATTTGGCAGTTTCGAGTATTGAGTAGAAGAGCTGTTGACTCAAGAGGTCTGTTGCTTTTGGGGAGTTCTACGTTAATTGCTCGTTCACCAATTTTTCCACCTAAAAAATAACACGCCATGCGTACTACGCTGTTTGCACTGCTCTTGACCTCCCTACCCTACTTTCTACTTGCCCAAATTGACGACCTGCTGAAAAACCCAGCCGTGAGCTACGTGGCTACATTTGAGTCAGAACACGATTTTCGGCTCTCGGCAAAGCGAGACAAGTCAAAAATTCAATTGCTGAAATTCCAACAAAAAGATGAGTGCCTTGATTTTGCGACCGATAACTGGCTTGCCCGGTGGGTACTAGAGGAAATGGCCAACGGAAAATATAAAACCTACGATGACCCTGAACTGAGCATTTGGGTAGCCCATACCACGCTGCTGAACCGCCTTACTTCCATTGACACGGTCATCACATTTGACCCAAAAAACTACGAAGAGCGGATGCAAGTTATCCGAAACGACATCAACCCAGCCGACATCAAAGCCTTCAGGACACACCAAGCAATCTACTTCGACAAGAAATCGGGGACATACCAAACACGCTTGCTGGCACTCGCCCCACTGGTAACAATCACCGACCCCACAGGCAAAGTTGTCAACTCCACGCCGCTCGCTTGGCTGGCCATGGACGGTAAACTGCCCAGCGGGTTCTCGGCCCAAAGCCCCGATGTACCTTGGTCTGTTTTGCTGCTCGACAGGGACAAACCAGTGGAAATCAGCAAGTTGAAAGTAAAAAAAGATGATTTGAAAAAGCCCTTTGCGGAGCAGTTTTTTCAAAATGTGATAGCCACCAAGCTACCTGTGGAAAGCGCTAGGGAGGGCTATGGGTGCGGCAAGCTGCTCTCGAAAAAAGACATCGAGGCCGAGTACACCGCCATTGACACCATCATTACTTTCGACCCAGAAACTTATGTTGAAACGATGCAGGTCATAAAAAACGACTTCAAACCAGCTGACCTGAAGCGGCTACTGCTAACGCAGGAATGGTACTTCGATGACCGCCGAAAAATGCTGTGCAACAGGCTCAAGGCCATGTCGCCGCTGCAAGACCGTTACGACGAAACGGGCAAGACTTTGATGTACACCTACCCGTTGTACTACCTGCGTTTCTGAAACCCCGTCCCTTCCAAACTAGAAAGCCGCAATCCCGACCAAGTCGAGGCATGGTCGGGAATTGCGGCCCACAGTAAATTCCAGGCAAGTTATTGCACGATAACCTTTTCCGTGAAGGTTGTTCCCTCCGAGGAAATGTTGAGGTAGTAAGTACCAGCAGGCAACTTTAATTCAATTCGCTGGTCAGATGCGCCCAAGTGTTGTGCAAGTAATTGTTTACCAAGCACGTTGAAAACCCTTGCCGTTGCTGGCTTTTGAAATTCATCACCGAGTTTTTCAACGAAGAAGCTGCCACTGTTGGGATTGGGATAAATGTGGTATTTCGCTGTAGTAGCTTTATTTTCATTTGCAGCATTTGCGGAGCAAGTGTAAATGTCAACTTCGTCGTAAATCGTGGAAAATTCGGTATTGCGACCTCCCGCTACAAGCAGCCGATTGCCGTCGGAAACCACAGAGTGGGTAACCAAGGGCCTGCTCAGGTACTCAACCGACCAAGTGTCAGTGACCGGGTCATAAATATCGATCACATTTGATGCTTCGCTAAACAGGCCTGTTATCAAGTCAATTCTGCCACCGCCCACGATATATACCTTGCCGCAAACGGTCTTGGTCAGTCCGTCGGCCATATCCGTACACCTCGGTACAGAAAGGCTTGCGGTCGTCCACTCCCCGGTAAGGGCATCATAAATATCAACCCTGTCCGACAGGACATTGTCGTTGGTAATGCCACCTGCAAAAATCACTTTGTGACCTACCGTCGTTGCGCTCAAGTGCGTCCTTGCTTGTGATAAGTTTGCAGTGCTCCATGTACCCGTGTTTGCGTGGTATATATCTACCAAATCAGTCGCATAAGGACCTGATATCGCTGACGAACCTCCACCGAAAAGAGCGATTGGGCCATTGGGTGTCTCTACAACGGCACTGCCCATGGCTGCCCTTGGGCCTGACAATTCGGTAGTAGCCCACTGCCCTGTGTTGAAATCATAGATGTCAACCGCACTTGACACGGTGTTCTGTATAATATTGGCGCCTCCGGCAAACAGGGCTTTGTTGCCAATGCCTACTGCTGAAATGCTGAATCGTGGTACAGAAAGTTCGGCGGTTGTCCATTGGCTGGCCTCATTGTTCCAAATATCCACTCTTGACGTAGGCTGGTAGTTGGTGCTCCAAAACATGCCACCGGCGAAGAAAATATGGTCGTTGTAAGCCAGGCCTGCTGGCCATGACCTCGTTTGCGACAGCGATGAAAAAGTCCAAGTGTCAGTTTCGGCATTGTAAATCTCCACTTTGTTGGTTTCATCTATGTCGTCCCAGCCTCCTGCAAACCAAAAGGTATTGCTGCCCGGCAATGCGGCGGCACCCATGCCTTCTTTGGGTTCGGAGAGGTTGGTGATCGTCCATTGGCCGTAACTGATGGACATTGTAAGAATCAGGATTGGAAGAAAACTTAGCTTTTTCATGACTTGGAATTTACTGTGAAGAAGGAAGACAGCACCCAAGTTGCACCTTGGGTGCTGCCCTGTTGAAGGGTTCCACTTGGCTTACCTTGCCGACAGGATGTCGTCAGGAGGCACTGTTTGATTTTCTGGAATTGTGGGTCGGTCGAGTCGTTGCTGTTCACCGAGTGCAAGGTGCTTACCTTCTTTGATGGTGAAAAACTGAACCACCGTGGCATCGTAGGCATTGATGTAGAGGAAGTAATTGCCGTCGGAGGTGCCTTTCAAATTGAGCTCACCGTAATAGCCATTTTCCGCTTCGATGTCTTTCATGAATGCAATACCCACACCCAAGTTTACTATTCTCAACATCGAAGGCCGTTGCCGCAAGTTGGCAAGCCGGACGCCCAATTTCAAGTCGCCATTGTTGGTGATATGGGTTATCAATTTACCACTCACAACCTCTGTATTGCTGGTCAAGCTGGCAAAATTCTTCGAAGATTCATTAGCACTGGTTACTTCGAAAAAAGCCAGATCGTTGCCTCGCATATTGAAGGCTTGCGCCCACATGCCGCCTTTGTTTTCAACAAACAGAACATAGTCGCCATCTGGCATACCCTCCAAGCTCAACTTGGTGGCATAACCATTCTCCTTATTGACCGGCTTATCGAACCAAACTGTACCGTTGTAGTCTTGGATAGCCACTTTGGTGAACATTTTCTCCAAGTTGGCCAACCGTACCTCAATCGTTCTTGCTATTTCTCCCTTTTCAATTTTTACGATGACTTTTTCGCCTTTGTAAATGCCTGAAGCGAATGTAAAAGCGCAGGCAACCGCCACTCCAATTACCAATAAAATGAGGTACTTTTTCATGACGTAGGAATTTAAAGTGAAGGATTAAGGAAGGAACTTCGAGAAGATTTAACTTTTTGATTTTCCTTTCCCTTGCACTTCAAATCTAGCAACCGTATTCCGTCAAACTCCTTTCATATTGTTCCAAAAACTGGACAAATGGCCTAAAAACACTGGACTTTTGTTCCAAAAAAGGATTATTGTTTCACGCCATGTTTGTTGTGCTCTTTCTGAGGTCGGTTGGTGGTAGCCCATACTCCTGGGCGAACACACGGCTGAAATAATTGGCATCGCTGAAACCCGTTTCATAAGCGATTTCAGAGACCGATTTTGTAGTAGTGCGCAGCAGCTCACTCGCTTTTTCCAGTCGGTAGGTTCGGATGAAATGCGAGGCCGACTGCCCAGTGAGTGCCATCAGTTTGCGGTGCAGTTGCACCCGGCTGATGCCAAGGGCCGTGTACAACCCCTCAATGCCGAAAGCCTCTTCCGCAAAATTTTTCTCCAAAACGGCGTGGGCGTTTTTTAGAAATAATTCATCCAGCCCATCAGTATGCTCCGGCACTTGGTCGGTGGCATGGATGGTGTATCTGATACGCAGTTTTTCCCGCTGCACGAAGAGGTTGCGCAGACAAGCCAGCAGTTCACGCTTGTTGAAGGGCTTGGTCAGGTAGGCATCGGCACCCTGCTCCAACCCAGTGATGCGGCTTGCCGAATCGGCACGAGCTGTCAGCAGTACCACAGGGATGTGACTGGTACGAAAATCTTTTTTCAGGGTACGACAAACTTCAAATCCATCCTTTCCGGGCATCATCACGTCGCTCAGGATTAGATCGGGCACATGCTCCACCGCCAAACGGATGCCCTCTTCGCCGTCGTTGGCAAAATGGAGTCGAAACTTATGTCCCAGCACCAGCCGCAGGTATTGGCTCAGTTCAGGGTTGTCCTCGACGACCAGCAATTGCGGGAACGCACCATCACCATTTTCGGAGGTAAACGGTTCTATGTCAATAGATTCTGAATGAAGCCGTGGCGATGTCACCGTAAGATTTTCTTGAACAAGGGCGCTCCGTGTAACTGGCAACGTGACACAAAACTCCGTGCCCTCCCCTGGTTTGCTTTGCACGGCAATGTCGCCGCCCATGAGCCGTACATACTCTCGCACGAGCGTCAAGCCAATGCCGCTGCCTTCTTCATAGTGTTTTTGCTCACCTTCCACCCGGTAAAAACGGTCGAAAATATAACTCAACTTATCAGCAGGAATCCCGATACCCGTGTCTTTCAAATGAAGTGTAAAAACCTCAGGGGTTGCGTGAAAATTCAAGTAAACATCGCCACCTGCTGGCGTGTATTTCAGTGCGTTTGAAAGTAAGTTGCCCACCATTTCTTCCACTTTTTCAGGGTCAAAATCCATCAGGAAGTGCTGATTTTCAGGCAGGTAGTGCATCCTGATATGCCGATGCTCGGCTAATCCCATGAATGAATTGAACACGTAGCGCAAATACGCCACAATGTCTGATTGCACAGGGTTTAGCGGCATTGAACCAGCCTCCAGTCGAGCGAGGTTGAGCATTTGGTCAACAAGTCGCAGCACCTTGTTGGCGTTACGCTGAATGATTTCCGTTCGCTCCCGAAGTTGGTGCTGGGGGTCTTCCCGGAGCATTTCTGCCATGCCACCAATGAGCGTGAGCGGCGTACGGAACTCATGTGCGATATTGGCAAACATGCGGGTTTTCAATTCGTCCATTTCTTGAAGGCGCTGGGCCTTCAACTTGGCCAGTTCAGACTGTTTTCGATAGACGTAAAAAATGAGTATCAAAATATTGGCGGACAGCCAAAGGGAGTTCATCACGAAAAAAAGCAGGTTCTTCCACGGAACCATCTCGGCAGCGGGCGTGAGGTAAGGGTGCAATACAGCCGTAAGCACGAGTGTGGACACGTATAGAAAAAAGCTCCACCACAGCACCCTTGAACTGGGATAAATCATCGAATAAACTACACAGGTGAGTCCCACGAAAATCAATCCACCTGAATGCGTGATGCCGCCAAGCTGTAGCATGACCAAAAATGAGAGCAAAATATTATAGGTATTGCTGACAAGGATAAACCATTTCAGCCCCCGACGCAACTTCACGAAAAGCAGGATTTGCAGCACAAAAAACACCAGCAGTACCACACCGTACCTCGTCAAGAGGGAGAGATTCAATTGCCATGTCAGGAGGGTCATAAAACCGACCATTATCATCAAGGCAGACACGGCAATCAGGTAAGCTTTCTTTTGGTCGGCATGTTCAGTTGTATCATTTGGTAGGCTGACCAAGCGGCCAATCCAAGCGTCGAAATGATGAATTAGGGGATGTTGCATAAACCGAGGCGCTAACGTTTTTCAGATTTCAAACTTGAGGATGAAATCTCAGCATCTCAATGATTTTTTGCAAAAAGGCCAGTGATTTTTAGTTGTTTAGCTGGGGTGGTGCTGCCGGTTCTTTTCAATACGACATGTGCTTAACCCTTCACACATTATTTTTTTTACTAATTCTGGCACAGTTTTCGTGTATTTCAAATAAATCTAATCTAACAACAACGGCGGGCATTGCACTGCTGGTTGGATAGACAAAAGGAGACCTTACCAAAAACAGCATTTTCCAGCGAACACTAACTTTTTTACGGCAAAATCCACTTCCTGTTCAAAGTTGGAACCGACCTGCGTTGCGCTCCTGCGCCCAGGCAGTGCTTTGCCCTTGAAATAGCATGATAATTTTTCGGAAACAAAAACAGTAGTTCCATGAATTGGATGAAACGTCATTGCCTAGCAGTTTTTTTGGTTCTTTCGGCATTTTCCCTCCGTGCTCAGGGCATTTTTCCGGTGGATACACTGCATGCCTATTCGGCGGATTGCCAGACTGCCAACGTCTGCTTGCCCATTCCGGCTGCAACATTTTCCAACTACCTAATTTTTCAAAATGGGAGTCCATTCGCCTCGGGTGTGGCAGGTTGTGATTTTGACACCACCATCACCTACAGCTACAACACGCTGCTTGGACTGGGAAACATGGGCCCTTACCACTTGGATGCTTGGACAGTGAACGGGCAGACTCACGAGGGAATGTTCATGAACATTCCTGACCTAGTGAGCATGCTCAACGCCTGGGATCCAGCAGGCCAGTGGAGCCACGACCCCAACACCCTGAGCATAAAAGGCGGCACACCCGGCAGTGGCTACTCCAATATGGAGGTTACTGTGATGCTCAACTCCACGCAATCCATCATCGGACTGAACTTGGGTCTGCTTCCGCAAGGCTCTGAGATGCAACTTCCGGTTGGTTTGAGTTCTATCATCGCCATTGATTTTGCCACCAACACAAAAGATACGCTAACGGTGCTGGTTCAATGCCTGGTACTGCCTCCGCCGACCTATTTTTACGATACCATCCCTGCTGACAGCCTACCATATTCCATTTGCTTGAACAATTTCGATTTCACGGGCGTACCGATGACCATCGAGAACATTTGCCCGGATGACAGCGGCGAGTTCGTTGATTTCTACCTTGTCCCGAACACCTTTTGCGTGAAATACCACGGCTTGAAGTGCAATGGCACTGAGCAAGCGTGCATTGTCGTCTGCGATGACATTGGCATGTGCGACACCACTTACATAGTCGTCACCGTTGACGGCTCCCTTTGTCAGACAGGTGGGCAAAAGGTGATTGACACCTTGCTCATCAATTTCTCGGACACGTTTTGCCTTGACTTGGACAATGTGCCGGGCACAGTCGTTTCCATCGAGAACATCTGCCCTGACGAAAGCGGTGAAAGCGTTGACTTCGAATTTGACCCTATAACAAACTGCATTATCTACACAGGTTTTGCACCCGGCCTCGACCAAGCTTGCTTCCTCATCACAGACGACTACGGGAATACGGACACCACCACGCTCTGTGTGTACGTCCAACTACCTGAGACTGGTACAATTATTGACACCATCCCGCTAGGCTCTAACGAAGCCTATTGCATTGACACAACTGAATTGGCTGGAAATATTGTAAGTATTACAAATTTTTGTCCAGATTTATCCGGTGACGAGGTTACGTTTATAGTTAACAACGTATCTTTATGCGTCATTGCAGAAGGCATAGCCATCGGAACCGATTCAGCTTGTATTGTCATCTGCGACAGCTACGGCATCTGTGATACTACTTATGTTTACATCACGGTTGTGCCAGACACTATCAGTCCATGCGCTAATTCCCTTCCCCCCGATGCCGTTAACGATACGGCTACTGCACTGTTGAACACCCCTGTTAATATTGAAATTTTGGCCAACGACACACTTGGCAATTGTCTGCCGATTGATTTGACTGTGCTCGACCCAAGCACTGGCGGCATCGGACCCAACCACGGCTTGACCGTGCTGAATCCAGACCAAAGCGTGGACT